>JABIBH010000135.1 GCA_018652925.1 bacterium
AAAAGCGGCGTTCAAGTTCAACCAGTTGCAGGCGATGCTCTAGCGAAACCATTTGCAGAAAATAGTTTCGACATTGTTTTTCACCAGGGACTTCTTGAGCATTTCAGAGACCCACTGCCACTTCTGGTTGAGGATTTGCGAGTACTGAAACCTGGTGGGCATCTTGTTGTAGATGTTCCTCAAACATTTCATTACTACACTGTTGGCAAGAAAATCCTTATTGCGATGGGGAAGTGGTTTGCCGGCTGGGAAACTCAATTTACTCCAGCACAGTTGGAGAGAGTTGGCGTGGCAGCTGGTGGCGAATTGGTTCGAACTTACGGTGACTGGATGGTACCAGGGCTCTGGTATCGTGCAATCCGAAAGGTACTGGTCTCCAGACTCGGAATCCGTTTGCCGATGTATCCGCGAGGACTACCACTAGGATGGCTTCGTAACTTGATGCAAGAAAATAGAGCTGCGCTTTACACCAAGATGACTATCGGTGTCATTTTAAGAAAACCAGGGAGCGCAAATTGAGGATTTTGGCTGTAAACTGGCGTGATATAAACGACCCACTTGGTGGTGGCGCTGAGTTACATCTGCATGAAATTCTCAAAGGCTGTGTTAACAATGGCTGTGACGTTGATCTAGTTGTATCCAGTTATAAAGGTGCACCTGAGACTGAAGTTATTGATGGGATTCGAGTATTTCGTAAAGGTCACTGGGCAGTTGCCAACTTTGTACTTCCATCTTTGATCAAGAAAATGCTCAAGGAAAACAAATATGACTTGCTGGTCGAAGATATTAATAAAATTCCATTTTATACACCACTCTATTCGGGCGATGTACCTGTTGTAGCAATCATCCCTCATCTGTTTGGGACAACTGTATATAGGGAAACCAATCCACTGATTGCATCTTACGTATATCTTGCCGAAAGATTGATTCCAACCGTATATAAAAAAGCTCATTTTGAAGTAATCTCACCTTCAACTGGTGAAGACCTCAACAAGCGAGGCGTAGATTCCAGTCGAATTACAAATGTTTATTGCGGAATGAATCGAGAACGGTTCCAGCTTCAGGATCCACCTCTACGTGATGATCCGCCAATGATTGTCAGCTGGAGCAGATTACGTCGATACAAAAGCGTTGATATCGCTCTTGAAGCTTTTGCAATTATTCAGAAAAAAGTCCCTGATGCAAAAATGTTTGTGATGGGGCGTGGTCCCGATGAGAAAAGATTGCGGAAATTATCTTCACGAATGGGACTGGATGACTCAGTGACATTCACCGGGCATTTGCCATGGAATGAACTTGTTCAGCTGCTTCACAAAGCGACAGTTTTTCTGAACCCAAGCCCTAAAGAGGGGTGGGGGTTGACAGTAATTGAAGCAAACTGCTGTGGTGTTCCTGTAGTAGCAAGCAATCGACCAGGTTTGCGTGACTCGGTTTCCGATGGGAATACTGGTACATTGGTTCCCTATGGAAATCCTGGGGCAATGGCTGACGCAGCGCTCGAGATAATTCAGAATCACACCAAATTCGACAGCTATAGTGCAGCAGCAAAACAGTGGTCAGAACAATTCAGCTGGGTAAAATGTGCCGACGAGTCTCTTGCCTTGTTTAAAAAGGTAGTCGCGGAGGCCCGATCTTGAATAAGAAGCACTTCCAGACATTCCTGAAAGCTGCAATTAGTGTACTGTTGATGTGGTATCTGTTTACCTATAGAATTTCCGTCGATGAGCTTATGGATTCAGTAGTTTCTGTTAATTTATCAATGATTGCACTGGCTGTTTTTACATTTGCGTTGAGTTGCGCTGCTGGTGCATTGCAATGGCAGACAATTCTACGGTTGGCTGGTATCAAAACGCCAGCAGCAGAAGTATTTCGACTCTATTTTGTTGGATTGTTTTTTAACAATTTCCTGCCAGCCAATGTAGGTGGAGATGCTGTAAAGATTTTCGATCTGGGCAAGTCTACTGGCGACCCGGTAAAAGTTTTTTGTGGCACATTGTTGGACCGACTAATCGGTTTGCTTGCTTTAACACTTCTGGCTCTGCTTGCAGTTGTTGTTGCGATTGTCGTTGAAGTTGACCTGCCTGCTATTGAACCACTTTTATTTGCACTGGTAGTGTGGGCTGCTCTGCTTGTTGTTTTACTTTCAAAACGAGTAGGGGCTTTGGTTCGGAATATACTCAGGAGTATTAAACTGGGTATTATTGCTGAGAAGTTGGATCAGTTTACTATTGAGTTCAGGTTGTATCGAACCAGGTTGTCAGAGCTTTCTGGAGTATTGTTGCTTGCTGGTGGAGTGCAATTTCTCAGAATCATGACTCATGTCTTTTTCGCTCTGGGTATAGGCCTTGTATTAAATGGTGTGCAAGTATTGCAGCTGTTTGTGCTTGTACCAATGCTCGGAATCCTTATCGCTCTGCCAATTAGTATTGGCGGTTTGGGAGTCAGAGAAATGGCTGCCGGTAGCCTGTTTGTAGCTTTGGGAGTTGTGGCAACAACCTCTGATGCTGTCGCAATGGAGCTTGGCACCTGGTTAGTTCAAGTGCTGGTAAGTCTCTCTGGTGGAGTATTATTTTTCATCGGAATGAAAAAAGAAAAGTAATAACTGATTGTTGTTTATTGTCGGTGTGGTAAAGTCCACAGGCAAACCATTCACAAATGATTGAGGAAATGATGCAAGTCAAAAATTCAAAGAGCAGAATGACACTTTATATCGCTATTGGTGTTTTCTTTACTGCTATATTTGCATATCTGAGAACTATGCCGATGGCAATGAGCTTCTGGGATTGTGGAGAATACATTACTACAAGTCATATTCTTGGAGTACCTCATCAGCCTGGTACACCACTCTATATTCTTGTTGGTAAAGTGTTTGACTTGATGTTTTCCGGTATTCTAGGAACAACAGCAGCTGCAGTTAACTTCATGTCAGTCTTTTTCAGTGCACTTGCATTAATGTTTGTCTACCTGATAATAGAGCATATTGCCAGAAAAGCAGATCCTGATTCAAATTGGCTCCCTCATGCAGGTGGTGTGGTCGGCGCTTTATTTCTTATGTTTTCCGATACATTCTGGCGTAATGCAATAGAGGCTGAAGTCTACGGGCTTTCAGCTTTTATGATTAGTTC
>JABIBH010000136.1 GCA_018652925.1 bacterium
AAATGGAACCATGGCAATCTGGAATCCGAAACCAATCAGCAACAGGCCTACTGCCAAACTGGTCATCAGGCCGCCAGCACTGGAAACTGCCGCAAAGGAAGAATACAAAGTACTTCCAGTTTGACCATATAGAAGAGCCATTCCCATCAATAGAATTGCCGATGCAAATGCACCTAGAATCAAATACTTGAATCCAGCCTCAACACTTTTAATCGACTTGCGATTTCCAGCAACCATCAGGTACACAGCCATGCTCATCATCTCAATTGCAATAAACAGAACCAACATGTCGGTAGCAGCTGCCATCAGGCTCATACCAAGAGTTGCCAGCAGAATCAAAGGGTAGAATTCGGAACTGAAACTGCTGCTTCTGCTGTACAAGCTAGATGCATAATTAACAGTCAACAATGCTATCGCAAAAAAGAGGGTGTCCATGTAAAACGTGAACTTACCTGTAGTAAGTAATCCACCGAACAATTCACCTGAATATTGTTGTGTAACCTGTTGTGCGACAAGCGCTCCAAGCAAGACAAGCAAGGACAGATTAGACAAGTGGTCTTTGCGCATACTCTTTACAAAAGAGTCTACCAGCATAACCAGCAGCGCACCGCCAGCAAGAACCAGGTAAGGTAAAATAGCCATAATGTTGGCAGTCATCAGTGAATCTCCATCTCTGTCTGAGAATCGTGCAATTCATTTGTATGAGGTGTAGTTATGTGATGCTCAGCAGGGGTCTCCTGCCTCAATTCAAGCACCGGGGCCAACAATCGGTCAATTGAAGGTTCAATTTTCTCAAGAAATGGCCCAGGCAAGACACCAAGAACAATTATGAAAATAAGAATTGGCAGCAGAACAATAATCTCTCTGAGACTCATGTCCTGCAAAGACTGATTTGCTTCATTGGCCAATTTACCGAGGAATACTCTTTGATACATCCAGAGCATATAAATTGCGCCCAGGATTACACCAGTTGAAGAGAAAATAACCATAAGTTTTGCATGTGGCAGCAATGTACTTGAGAAACTGCCAAACAAGACCATGAACTCCCCTGCAAATCCGCAAAGACCAGGTAGTCCAATACTCGCCAGAGTTACAAACAAAAAGATCGATGCATAGACAGGCATTTGGTGAGCCAGCCCACCGAAATCAGAAATCAGACGTGTATGACGCCGTTCATAAATCACACCAACCAGAAGGAACAAGGCGCCTGTTGAAAGACCGTGTGCAAGCATCTGGTAGACACCACCGGCTACTCCTGCTGCAGTTAAACTGAAGAGCCCAAGTACAACAAAACCGAGGTGACTGACACTTGAGTAAGCAACGAGTTTCTTTACGTCTTTCTGAACCATTGCCACCAGTGCACCGTAAATTATTCCGATTACAGCCAGAACTGCAAACCATGGACCGATTTCAATAGCAGCAGAAGGGAACAGTGGAATAGAAAATCTCAACATGCCATAAGTACCCATTTTCAGCAGGATACCAGCCAGAATTACAGAACCGGCAGTTGGAGCTTCAACATGCGCATCCGGAAGCCAGGTATGGAATGGGAACAATGGTACTTTGATTGCAAAAGCCACGGTAAATGCGAGGAACAGCCATACTTGCTGCTCAGCTGGCAGATTAAGGCTCATAAATCCATCAAGGGACATTGTGCCAGCCTGGCTGTACATATAAAGAATTGCTACCAGCATCAGCAGTGACCCAGCCATCGTGTAGATGAAAAGTTTTACTGCAGCATAGATGCGTCTCTCTCCACCCCAGATACCGATAATGAAATACATTGGAATCAACATTGCTTCCCAGAACATATAGAAAAGCAACATATCACGGGCAAGGAAAGTACCAATCATTGCGCTCTGCAGAAACAGCAGGAACGCCATACACTCAGGGACTCTCTGCTTGATTGCACTCCAGGTACTGAGTATTACAAGTGGCCCCAGAAAAGGAGTCAACATTACCAGGAGCAGCGAAATACCATCGAGCCCCATACTGTAATTGATTTTCCCATTGGCGAGCCACGGTACAAGCTCTGTGAACTGGTCTGCAGCGTTTGAATTATCAAAGTGAAACCACAGATGTAGCGACAAAATGAAATCGGCAATTGCAACACCAATTGCTATCAAACGAGCAACATTGTCTTTGCGGGCAAACAGAAGTATCAGCAACGCTCCAGCGAGCGGCAGGAATGTTACCCATGACAAAATAGAATCCGTTACGAAAGTCAAAACAGTCTCCTAACTTGCCAATTGAAGGTAAATGATAAACATAGCAACACCTGCAAAAAGACCCCAGGCATAGAATCGGACCATGCCATTTTGAAAGAGTCTCAGCAGTGAACCAGTGACAGCAACAACGAATGCTGAGCCATTGACCAGCACTCCATCGATAATGATTTTATCAAATATTTTGAAGAGGAATCCATTGCTGAATTTATAACCAGGATTAACGATTGTTTTTTCATACGCTTCATCAATGAAATATTTATTGAGAAGCACTTTGTAAATCGATCCGCCTGCAAATCTTTTTGCAGCATTGGCGATAGCAATTTTTTTCATGTAAATGAAAGTTCCCAGGCCGATACCGATAAGTGCCCAGGCCAATGAAGCAGCTGCGAGTGTCCACTCCATCGCTACTTCAGCAGCATGATCAGCATGAGCAACTGCTGTGTGAGCAGTGCCATTGTGGGAGCTATTGAAAACCGGCTC
>JABIBH010000137.1 GCA_018652925.1 bacterium
GTTGCAATTGTAACCGCTCCACGTCTTCCAGCCTCAGCAATAACATCCGCTTCACTTTTATGATGCTTGGCATTCAGAACATTATGGTTGATGCCTTCTCGCTTGAGGAGCCGACTGATAAGTTCACTAACTTCAACTGTTGTTGTACCAACCAGAATTGGCAAACCTTTGTCGTGAAGCTGGCGAACTTCTTTGACAATCGCATTGTACTTTTCTTTTTTGCTACGGAAGACAACATCTTGTCGATCGTCTCTGCGAATTTGTGCATTGGTAGGTATCTCTACAACATCAAGGTTGTATATTTCGTTGAATTCACCTTCTTCAGTAACTGCAGTACCGGTCATGCCACTCAGTTTGTTGTACATTCTGAAAAAATTCTGAAGGGTTACAGTGGCCAGAGTCTGAGTCTCTTTTTCAACTTTTACATTTTCCTTCGCCTCAAGTGCCTGGTGCAGTCCGTCACTATATCGACGCCCTGGCATCAAGCGACCAGTATATTCATCAACAATCTGAATTTTGTTATCAACGATGACATATTCATCATCTTTGGTGAATAAAGTGTAGGCGCGAAGAAGTTGGTCAACATTACTTATCAATTCATTCTTTTCAGCATAATGCCGTTCAACTTCTGCCGATTTATCTGCTTTCTTTTCTATTGATAGTGAATCGTCTTCCTGGATATCCCCAATTGCAGTAGCTAGATCTGGCAAGATAAAGAAGTCAGCTTCCGCCTGGGATAGTTGTTCTCTGCCTTTTTCAGTCAGGTCTACAGAGTTATGCTTTTCTTCAACCACATAGAACAAATCCTTGTCAGCTTCCCACATCGCTTTGTCGCGCATAAATGCTTCTTCTGTTTTCTGAACAGATTCCAGAACACCGGGGATTTGAGTTAATTTCAAATAACGTTTGTTATTGGGTCCACCACGAGAAACACATAGCAATTTCAGTGCAGTTTCTTGATCAAGACGCACATCATCAGAATCGTCATCGCCGCGAATAGATTTTTCCAGTTCTGCAATCCATTGGTTGACCATACGGTCTTGCAGTCGGACAACTTTTTCGACACGCGGTTTCAGTTCTTCAAATTTATGTGTCGATCTATCAACAGCACCACTGATAATTAAAGGAGTCCTGGCTTCATCAATCAGCACAGAGTCAACTTCATCAACGATAGCATAATTAAATCCTCGTTGAACTAACTGGTCTTTATTGACTGACATATTATCACGCAGATAATCGAATCCGAATTCATTATTTGTACCATAGGTGACATCACAGTTGTAGGCTTCGCGCCTCTGAGCAGGAGTCATATTGCCGATTATATAGCCAACAGTCAGTCCTAGGAATTTCAGGACTCCACCCATCCACTCAGCATCACGACGGGCTAGATAATCATTTACAGTAACCAGGTGAGCGCCTTTGCCTGACAGCGCATTCAGATAAAGGGGCAATACAGCTACCAGAGTTTTACCCTCTCCAGTTGCCATTTCAGCAATTTTTCCCTGGTTCAATACGATGCCACCAATGATCTGGACATCGTAGGGAATCATGTCCCAGGTTATCTCCTGGTTCCAGACTGCCCACTTTTCACCACGTTCTGCAAGTCTACGGCAAGCATCCCAGACAACACCGTATGCTTCGGGCATCAATTCTTCAGTTGTTTCGCCGTTTGCAAGTCTTTGGCGGAATTCATCGGTTTTTGCGATTAATTGCTCATCAGTTAACGCAGGAAATTGCTTGCGAACTTCAAGAGCATCCTCGAGAACTGGACGCAACTGTACATAATCACGTTGTGATTTCTTGCCAAAAACTTTTTCAAGCATTCTATCCAAAAACATTATTTCTCCCTAAAATCAGAATAACTGGATCAGTTCCAGCTTAAAAGGAATTGTAAAACTCCCGCAGTTACCAAAGGTATTGTAACATTGTCCCATCTGCCAGGAGTCCATCGCTCCATAGCAGTTGCAACTGTTGATGATATCAGAACAGTACTGAAGTCTTTAGTAATAAACACAAAGATAATCAGTGCACAAACAATAAGACAAGCCAAAGAACCTGCTATTGTTTTTCCCTGTCTTATATTTACTACCGGAGTTGAAGTTCCATCTGAAGCTTCAAGCCCAAGTTGTTGTCGCCGAAACGAATACGCCTGTCCAAATATTGCCGCAGCAGAATCTCCCAAAGAGAGACACATAATTCCAGCAAAGGCAGGACCACTTTCAAAGAGAAGTGATGTTATCGCCGCTCCTGCAATCATTGCAGAACTTCCGGATAGTGTATTTCGCTCATCATTGCGGTACATCATGGGAAATACTTGGTAAATCAATTCAGCCCATTTTTTTGCACGCAACCTTGAATAGTCTACTGCAATTATAAAAAACGCCAACAAGAATAAAACGGCAGTTGCCAACGGCTCCGCGAATATCAAAACCCACACAGCCAAAAAGCAACCAGAAAGATGAACAGCTTTACGCTTCCACTCAACGCTTTCGCGCCAACCGCGGCCATCTACCTTTTTATCAAGTGATTCATCGATTTTCACTTTAAAATATTAACCTTTATCGATTGGGATATGCTGTTTCCGCTCAACGAAAATATGTAACAACCCGCAGACACTTTTCTGCCAGAAGTATCCCTGCCATCCCAGCACATAAAATATCTACCAGAATTGTATTTCCAATTATTAATCATTCTTCCTTTGATATCAAATAACTTCAGCTCGTAACTATCTGCAGCTACTGGTAAATCCAGCAGGAGGTTTATGCCACCGTTGAAATGAGTTGCTGAAAGGAGATTCATTGTATCGGCAGGAAGTGGCGAACCAGTCCGCGAAATCACTTGCGAAACAATTTCGCCAAATGCAGTTTCGGCTCTGACTCTGAAGTAATCTTTGGCAAAACGTTTGGGCAAAACAGGTAATTGGTGTTGTTCAACAACCTGACTTTGTTGATTTATGATATTAGTCCAACTAATTCCGTCAGTTGAGTGATCCAAATAAAACAGCGAGCTATCAAGGCTGAAGTGCCAGGACAAATTGCCATCGACATCAAATTCCAGGATGAATTCCTGAAAATTGGAATCAACTACATCAACTGAGTGAACAAGCCATCCCCTGCCACGCCACAAAGCATCTGCAGAAAAATGGAATTCAATATTGTGAGGTTCATCTGCTGGTACATCCAACACTGTCAGGGTCCATAAAGGATAGCTGTCGGCCGTCAACTCACCAGAACCTTCAAATGAAAGGCGTGATGATTCGTCAACATAACCGTCGTTGCTTGCAAGAGTTATTGAGGCTATATCCGACGTAGGATTATTGGGAATTAAAAAAGTGTCATAATAATGAACTATTGCAATCCTGTCGCCGGGGCTGGCAGTTCTGGCAGATATAATCGATGCAACAGAATCATTTGCATAAGTAATATAAGGCCAGTTTGTAAATGGAGTTTCGCCACTGCAAAAAAGAACTCCACTATTGTCTCTTACCACTTGAGTTGCATTTTCCTGCCATTGCCATGTTGTAGAACCACTATTTCCTGGACCAACGAAGTATCTGTCTTCCCACTGACTATCGATTATAAACGGTGATTCATAAATCATGTTTTCATAAATCTGATTCGGCAATACAGGTAATTCGCTTACAAATGAGAAGGTGATAATATTTTCATTATCGAAATTGGTATGTGTGTATTCAGGAACTGATTCAAGTTCCCAGAAAGATACACCGAGATTGAAAGTAAGGCCGGTTTCCCAAACAGAACTTCCATCCTGAAACTGCCCACTGTTCTGATCCATAATTTCAAATCGAATTGTCTGATCAGAAAGTGAACGACCAAAACTGTCAAATGCAATGTTCAGGGATCCTGCTTCTGGTAATATCGATTGCACAATTGTGTCCGCAGAATATTCAAAATACACAGCATCATCCACACTTGTAATGTTAGTCAGACTCAAAGTTGAAGTCTGATTGTACCACCAGGATGTCGGGTTTGATAACGATGAAAATTCAGTGGCATTTGAACTGCCGGGAAACAGATCTGAGATATCTCCAGAATCTAAACCCTCAAGTAAATCATTACTACCATCAGCTTCAACAACAGCAACTCTTATATGCCTGTCAGGGCCAGATGAAGACTGAGAATCATCAGGAATGTTTTCATCGACATGGTAGATAATCAACTGATTTGCTGGTAGATGAGTATCGAAAAGGTCAGAGCTACCTCTGACTTCTGCCAGATAGTATTCGTTTTCCGGTGAGTTCAGTTCTGGTGGATGAAGCCTCAATACTTCACCGCTGTGCAGCTCAGTTGCTCCCTGATAAGGAGATTCCAGGTCAATATAATCTACCCAGCCAAGTTGAGCAGCACTGTATGCATCAAGCAAGGAAGGGCTTTCAAGGCGGTAACCTGAGCTCATCAGACTGAAATCGCCAAGTCCGCCTGCATTTTCATAATCACCAGCAGACAAAAACATATCATATCGATCTTCCAGACCAAACAGATGTGCAGTTTCGTGTGCAATCAGGCCAAGCGAGTTGTATGCAGAAGCAACTGAAAAGAATCGGGCAGTAATTCCGTTTTCCAACACCGGATCTTCTAGAAAATAATTCAGAGGTGGGATCAGTCCATCTGGGTTGCTACCGTAACCAGGTCCAGCGTGGAGAATCAGAATGCCATCCACTTCACCATCGTCATCACCTGAGTCAGGAATATAGTCAGGCCCATTGTTGTCAAACAGTCCCAAGTGTAAGCCAGCATTTACTGCAGAAGAAATTGACTCACCTGCAAGTAAGCGAATTTTTTGGTAACCTTGCCACCCGATATCAGAATAATCGATGCGGTTGCCGGTCAAATGTACAACAGGTGAAAGTGTAACCTGAAAATTGCATCGGCCATGAGAAGCAGTGTTGAAATAGTTTTCAAGAGTCTGTCCAGAATCACCAAACAGCATGCCAGATAAATGTTCTTGAATTGAACTTTGGAAGGCAGTGTCGGCAAAATCGACGGGAATTACCAACAGTGAAAATGAACTTTGCAACTCGGAACGTCTGTTAAGTCTTATCTCATGTAATTCAGAAGTGTCGACAATGACTTCGGCAAAGACGGTCGTCCCAATTAGAACGACCGAAATTATAATCAGATTGAAAAGCCATTTTCTGTGCAAAACTACTCCCACTCGATAGTACTCGGTGGCTTGCTGCTGATGTCGTAAACAACTCTGTTCACGCCTTTAACTTCATTGATGATTTTGTTACTCACTTTAGCCAGAACTTCAGCAGGAATTCTTGACCAGTCTGCAGTCATTCCGTCCTGACTTGTTACTGCTCTTAGTGCAACTACCGATTCATAAGTTCGTTGGTCACCCATTACCCCTACTGTTTGCACAGGCAGTAAAATTGCACCAGCCTGCCAGATATTTGAATATTCACCTGAATCCAGAAGTTCCTGAATATATATATGATCAGCTGCCTGTAGCATCTCAACCTTTGAAGGAGTGACTTCCCCGAGAATTCTGACTGCCAGACCAGGACCTGGGAACGGGTGTCGCATCAACAAATTGTCTGGAATCCCCAGGCTCTTGCCTACTTTGCGAACCTCATCCTTGAATAGATCTTGCAACGGTTCAATCAACTCAAAGCCAAGCTCTGCAGGCAGTCCACCAACATTATGATGAGATTTTATTACATGGGATGGCCCATTAATTGAGACCGATTCTATTCTATCAGGATAAAGAGTTCCTTGAGCCAGGAAATGCAGTTCGCCAAGTGAGTTGGCAGTTTTTTTGAAAATATCGATGAAAGTTCCGCCAATTGCTTTTCGCTTTTTTTCAGGATCGGAAATTCCTGCGAGTGATGCAAAAAACTCAGCTTTTGCATCGACACTGACAATTGGTCTGCTTAAAAAACTGTTCAGGTCTGTCTCAACATTTTGTGCTTCGTCAAATCGCAAAACACCATTATCAACAAAAACACAATGCAACTGTTCTCCAATTGCCTTGTCCAGGATTGTAGCAACAACTGTAGAGTCTACTCCACCGGATACACCACATAGAACATGTCGATCCCCTACTCGTTGTCTTATTTCAGAAATTGCTTCATCAACAAATTCTGCTGGCGACCACTTTTCAGTAATCCCGCAAATATCGCGCGTAAAGTTTTCAAGCATCTGCATGCCGTGATCACTATGAACAACTTCCGGATGAAATTGAACGCAGTAGAAACCACGATCGACATCAACAGCAGCAGCATGTTCAATTGAACCGGATCTGGCAATTGCCTTGAAGCCTGCTGGCAGAGAATCAACTCTGTCTCCATGGCTCATCCAGACATTCTGCGAGTCTGGTGTATTATTCATAAAACTGGATTTGTCGATCAGTTCAATAGTTGCAGGACCGTATTCTCTTTTGTCAGAGCCAGCAATTGAACCACCCAGCATTTTACACATCAACTGCATTCCGTAACAAATTCCAAGTATTGGCTTACCGCACTCAAGTAATGCCATCTCAACTACAGGAGCTCCTTCATCAAAAACAGACGAAGGTCCACCTGAAAGAATCACACCTTTTACATTATCTGCATTAACAATTTCCTGATATCTGGTGTAGGGATATATTTCACTGAACACACCAAGATCGCGTAGCTTACGGGCAATCAACTGTGTGTACTGCGATCCAAAATCGATTACCGCAATTTCAGATTGATTTGAAACGTTATCCATCAAGACTCCTAATGTCTGAAATGCCGACGGTTAGTATGGAAAAGTGTAATGCCATGTTTGTTGGCTGCATCAATTACGTCATCATCACGAATGCTGCCACCTGGAGCAACGATTGCGCTTATACCGATTTCAGCAAGTTGTTCAATACTATCTGCAAATGGGAAAAATGCATCCGATGCACAGACTGCACCTCGCAACGAAAGTTCCTGCTCTCCGGCTTTGCGGATAGCAATCTTTGTAGAATCCACTCTGCTCATCTGCCCGGCACCAATGCCGAGTGTTGCTTTACTGTTGCCCAGGACAATAGCATTACTTTTGACATGTTTGCAAACTCGCCAGTTAAATTCCAGCGCATCAATCTGATCTTCATCCGGAGTTGGCCCGGCAACATGTTTCCATTCTGAAAGTTCAGGGAAACCATTGTCCTCATCCTGTTGCAATACAACAGAACCAAACGTTCTGCTCTGACCATATGTTGCTTCAGAAAACAGATCAGAATCAAATGTCAGAATTCTGAGATTCTTTTTCTTGGATAACTTTGCAAGAGCATCTTCACTATATGAAGGTGCAAGGATTACTTCACAAAAACGAGATGCAAGAAGTTCAGCAGCTGGTAATTCCAGCTCCGTAGTGAATGAAAATATCCCGCCAAATGCAGAATCAGGATCACATGCCAACGCCTCTTCCAATGCAATCAGCCCGTTCTCTGCTTTACCAACTCCGCATGGATTGGTGTGCTTCACAGCAGTACAGCAACACCCTTCCAGGTCATTAATCATTTTCAAAGAAGCAATCACATCAATCA
>JABIBH010000138.1 GCA_018652925.1 bacterium
ATTCAGCAAAACTGGCAAGTTCATCACGATCAACAAACTGATACCCGGTAGCAAACAGTTCAGGTAAAACGGCTAGTTCAGCTTTGGCGGGAATAAAACTCAATGCTTGTTCAATATTAGCTTGAACCTGGCCGAACTCAGGCGAATTTTGTACTACAGATACTATTAATTTACTCAAGACTACCCCCCACAGAGCAACAACTCCAACTGTCCCAACATATTATCTATATTTAATTTCTGCTCAATTCTTTGCCTGCCTTGTTGGCCCAGTATCACACATTCTTCAGGATTCGACAACAGAGTAATTATGGTTTTGCCAAGTTGAGCCACATCTCCCGGTTCAATCAGTTTTCCGCAGTTGCCAATTACTTCTGGCAATGAACTGCAATTTGATGCAATTACAGGTTTTCCTGCAGACATTGCTTCAGCTGCAACCAGCCCGAAGCCTTCATTGAAAGAAGGGAGAACCAGAACAGAAATTCGTCTGTAAAAGTCTGGCATATCATCTGACCATGGTTCAACTGTAACTCTTTCCGGGTAGTTCAAGTTTTTACGCCACTTCTCAATGTCGATATTGCCAACACCGCGTATCAACAAGTCAGCATCGAGTTCTTTCTCAACCGATTCCCATGCCTGCATCAACTCCGGGATCCCTTTACGAGCTGACAGCTCTCCGGCAAAGCCAAGCGTTGGTTTATCGGGAAATGGTGTTTGGGAAAATCGATCAGTATCAATTCCCTTGTATAAAAGATGTACTTTTTCTTTGTTCAACCACGGTGCAGATTCAAGGGTTGTTTCCAAAGTTGCATTTGAGTTTACGAGTATCCCTGTTGCAACTGTGTTAAGGTAAAATCGATAGTAAAATCTGTTGCGAAGCGGGACATCGCTTTCTCTGCTCAATAAGACAACAGGGACACCGGCTAGTCTCGCTGCAACACCTGCTGCTTTCAGATCCTTGATTGAATTACAGATAATTGCATTAGTCTTGTGACTGCGGAAATGATTGTAAAGCTTGAAAATTGTCCAGGGCGCGGTGTCAAATCGAATCGGAATTTCTGTGCAGAGAGTGCCTGCACGTTGGGCAAGAGGAGTATTGGGTTGTGCTATAATATCAGCTTTAAAGCCTCTTTTATTTAACTCAATTGCGGTATCAAGCTGCCACACTTCTGCGCCGCCAAACATTTTCATCGAGTTAATAAAAGTGACATTCAATTTTATTACAGCCTTCTGTATTTGAGAGAGTTAACTTGTTATTGTATGATATGTGAAATCGTGCAAATTTACAGACATAATATTTCAATGGAGTAAAAGTTTGCTGGAACGCAAAAAAACGAAAATAGATCCCCGGGTTGATTGGTTTGAACCTGTCAGGCGAGTTCTTTCGCCCATGGCAGGGGTCACTGATCGATCTTTTCGTAACGCCTGCAGACCATTTGGCGCCCAGCTGGCATTCTGCGAATTTACTGCTGCCAAAGGTTTGATATACGACAGCCCAAATACCTGGAAACTGGTTGATACTCTTGATGAAGTTGATCCGGTTGGAGTACAACTGTTTGGCAATGAGCCAGAAGCGTTGGCCTCAGCAGCTCGTTTGATGCGAGGAAAAAGACTTGATATCCTGGATCTGAATTATGGTTGCCCAGCAAAAAAAGTTGTCAAAAAATGTGGTGGCAGTGCGTTGCTTGCTGACCTGCCTCTGCTGGAAGAAATTACCAAAGCGGTTGTCCAGGCGAGCCCGGTTCCTGTTTCTGCGAAGATTAGAACAGGCTGGGATGAAGAGAGTATAAACTATATTGAAACCGGTCTATTGTTGCAGGACGCTGGTGTTTGCTGGGTTACTTTGCACGGCAGAAGCAGGGCACAGAAGTATCGTGGAGAAGCAAGTTGGGATGCAATTGCAGAGCTGGTTGATGCACTCGATATTCCTGTAATTGGCAATGGCGATGTTGTCGATGGAGAATCCTTCAGCAGAATGTGTGAGCACACAAAGTGTCATGCTGTGATGGTTGGCAGAGGTGCTATCGGTAATCCGTGGTTGTTCAGCGAGATGGAAGCAGCTGACAGAGGTCAGGAAACTGCGAAACCATCACTGGATGATATCCTGGATGTTGTTGAGATACATATCGCCGATGTAGGTTCATTGAGAGGCGAAGTAATCGGTTCCCGTATTGTGCGCAAACATATTGCCAGATATATCAGGGGTTTTGATGGTGCGGCTGCGATTCGCAGAGAGCTTTATGAAACCGATACAGCAGAAGAGATGTTGTCGATTTTGAGGGAGATGCGTAGCAAATGAGAAAAATAATTGTACTGCTGATTTGTGTGCTGGTGTTGTCCGGGTGTAGCAAAGCACGATGGCGTTCTGCTCATATGGATAAACCTGTAGAAGCAAAACGGCCACATACTTTAGTTCACAGAGTAGCTGAAGGTGAGACACTCAAGGAAATCGCACTCAACTATTTTGATGATATTGACCAAGCCAGGGTTATCAAAGCAGATAACAAATTAAGGGTAGAACCTGTGTCCGGCAGTGAGCTGACTCTGAAGTTTACCAATCGGCAGTGGCAGATTATATCTGTGCGGATGGAAGCAATCAATGCTTACAACTCAGGTGTTGCTGCAATGAAGCAAGGCAGAAGTACAGACGCGTTGGCGTTGTTCAGAAGCGCCCTTGATATCGACTCGGAATTTCAAAATGCACGCTACAATCTGGGCCTTGTTGAATTGCAACTTGGTAATCTGGACTCTGCACTGGAGCTGCTGAATGTTGTTCAAAAAGAGTGGCCAGATGATGTGCAGGTAATGCAGGCAAGAGGAAATGTTTTATTTAGTTCTGATCGATATTCCGAGGCCGCAACCGTATTCACCACAATTACCAGAGCAGAACCCAAAAACTCCGCTGCGCTGTTCTCTCTTGCCAGGTGCCTAACTGAGCTTGGTGAGAAAAAAGAGGCAATCAAAACATGGAAGAAGTTCTTAAAAGTCGATAGCAGTTCATCTTGGAGTAAACTGGCGAGGCGGTATTTACAGGAGCTGGAGGACGAATGATTGATATCTTGCGAACTCCCTGAATCCTTGCTACATTGAATCCATCAATTCACCACGAGGCTTACCTTTTAATGTGACCCAGAGAGGTCCAAAGGGGGGGCGGAAAAAGCAAAACTGACATTGGCCATGAGCCGGTGTCTTTTTTTTGTGCAAACTGCCTGTCCTGTAGGAGAAACCATGGAATTTATCCAAAAAAATGTAATCATGACAGAAAAGGAAGTGCACAGGGCACTTACCCGGGTTGCTCATGAAATTATCGAAGCAAACAGGGGTACTGATAATCTGATTTTGCTTGGCATTCAGCGTCGGGGTGTGCCACTTGCAGCACTTATTGCCGATATTATTGAAAAAGTTGAAAATGTGAAAGTGCCACTTGGTGCTATCGACATCACATTCTACCGAGATGATCTATCTACTGTTGGTCCAGCTCCACGAGTGGCTGCAACTGAAGTTCCAATGGATGTAACCGACAAAAATGTAATTCTGATTGACGATGTCCTTTACACAGGCAGAACTGTTCGTGCGGCGATGGATGAGATTATGGACTGGGGCCGACCAAAAATAATCCAACTTGCAGTTGTTATTGACAGAGGCCACCGCGAGTTGCCAATCCGCCCTGATTTTGTGGGCAAAAATGTTCCAACTTCCCAAAAAGAAATCATCAAAGTCCGTGTCAAGGAGCACGACGGATGTACTGAAGTTGTAGTTGGGGAGGGCAGAGCATAATGGCATTATCCAGCAAGGACCTGATTGGCCTGGAGCATATGTCACAGGAAGAAATCACGCTGATTCTTGATACTGCCGACGCATTTCGAGCTGTTTTTGACAGACCAGTGCGCAAGGTACCGATCATGCGTGGTAAAACTGTGGTAAATCTCTTTTTTGAGCCAAGCACAAGGACAAGAATCAGTTTTGAGTTAGCAGAACAACGCCTTTCCGCTGACATTATTAATTTCTCGGCATCATCATCGTCATTGAAAAAAGGTGAGACACTGCGAGACACTGCAGAGAACATTGCCGCTATGAAAATCGATATGATTGTGATGCGTCACTCATCACCAGGTGCTGCTCAGTATCTGGCAGATGTTCTGGATGCATCGGTGATCAACGCAGGCGATGGTCCTCACGAGCACCCAACTCAAGGGTTGCTTGATATCATGACTATGCGCCATAAGCTTGGCTCACTTGATGGCAAAAAAGTCACAATCATCGGAGATATATCTCACTCTCGTGTTGCTCGTTCCAATATCTACGGTTTAACCAAACTTGGTGCTGAAGTTACACTGTGTGGTCCACCAACGATGGTTCCCGGTGCAATGGAACAGCTTGGCGCAAAGGTTGAATATGATCTGAAAAAAGCCGTCAGGGATGCTGATGTGCTGAACATTTTACGTATTCAACTTGAGCGACAAAGCCAAATGGTTTTCCCAAGTAATCGTGAATATGCACTGATGTTTGGTATCGATGAAGATGTCTTACGCACAACCAAGCCTGAATGCTTTGTTATGCATCCTGGCCCAATGAATCGTGAAGTTGAAATTAGCAGTGCTGTTGCCGATGGCCCTCGTCAGGTAATTCTTGATCAGGTGACCAACGGTGTTGCAATACGCATGGCAGTCATTTATCTGTTGTCTGGTGGAGATCCCGGCAGCCTAGCAGGAAGGGGTTAAGCGATGGACTGGAAATCAATTCCACAGGAATATCTGGTAACCAATGTCAAGCTTTGCCTCGGAGGCAAGCTGTCGGCAAAGACCGGTTATCTACATGTTAAGGATGGCAAAGTAAAAGCGATTGGCGACGGAGAGCTGTCTGTTGAAAATGTGCCAACATTTGACGGAAATGGCGCAGTCCTTTCACCAGGTTTTATTGATGTACATGTACATTTCCGTGAGCCAGGTAGAGAAGAAAAAGAGAGTATTCATACTGGTAGTCGTGCCGCAGCGGCAGGCGGATTTACATCGGTTGTAACAATGCCAAACACTCTGCCACCAGTTGATTCAGCACCGATGATTACGTACCAGTTTGATCGTGCACGTGAATCTGGCTTATGCAGGGTTTTCCCAACTGGCGCAATCAGCAAAAATCAGGATGGAGAATCGCTGACAGAATTCGGCGACATGGTAGCAGCCGGTGCAGTTGGTTTTACCGATGACGGTACACCAGTTATGAACGGCAGCCTGATGAAATATGCTCTGCAGTATTCCAAAATGCTGGGTATACCCGTTACTTGTCATGCTGAAGATACATCTCTTGCTGGCAGTGGCGTAATGCATGCCGGGAGCTGGTCTGCCAAGCTCGGTTTACCAGGTATTCCACGCGTTGCAGAGGACAGCATGATCTATCGTGACTGTGAACTGGCTCGTGCTACCGGTGGCCATCTGCATGTTGCACATATTTCTACCAAAGGTGCTGTCGATACAGTTCGTCGTGCCAAGGCTGACGGTATAAATGTAACTGCAGAAGCAACTCCACATCATTTTACTCTCAACCACTCGCATTGTCAGACATTTTCACCGATGTTCAAGATGAACCCGCCATTGCGCGAAGAGCCCGATGTAGAGGCAGTGATTGCAGGTCTGTGTGATGGAACAATTGATTGTATTGCAACCGATCATGCCCCGCACACAGTTATGGAAAAAGAGCTGATGTTCGATCAGGCGCCATTTGGTATTATCGGCCTGGAAACTGCCCTTGCAGTTGGTATAACTTCTCTGGTTAAAGCCGGTAAGCTGGACCTGGGCAAGTTGGTCTATCTGATGACTGAGGCAGCTGCAAAGATCTACAACTTGCCAGGTGGCAAGCTGGAAGAGGGAACCGATGCTGACTTTGTGTTGTTTGATCCAGAGCAACAGTGGACAGTTCTTGTAGATGAGGTACAATCACGCAGCAGAAATTCACCTTGGTTGGGTGAGAAACTTACTGGTCGTGTGAAGGCTACTTTCATGGGTGGCAGGAATACTTGGTTAGATAAGGATTTCAGTTGAAAAAAGTTAGTTTAGATATAAAACAGCAACTTCCCTCTTTGAGGTGGTTGCTGTTGTTGGTTGTATTATTGACACTTGCAAGTTGTGTCCGATTCAATACTTATTACAATGCCAATAAAGCATACAAAGACGCTGAACTGATAAGACAAGACAGAGAAAAACTTGGCGAAGATGTTGCTCAACCAACTGGAGCACAGGTTCAACTTTACCAACGAGCAGTCAAGAAGTGTCAGCTCTTGATGGAAAACTATCCAGGTAGCGGACTGACTGATGAAGCACTGTTTTTGATGGCAAAATCTTACCATCGGATAGCTTCTTACAGAATGTCGATAAGTAAGTTCGAACTGCTGTTTACAAATTTTCCTGCAAACAATAATGAAGAAGAATCTCTATATCTACAGGCAATGAATTATCTGTTTATTGGCGATGTCGTAGGATCAAACAGTTATCTCACCAAGCTGAGCAATCGTTTCCCTGACTCTGAATATCAGGCAGAAGCGCATCGTGTTGCTGGTGAAAACAGTTTTGCAATGGAAGATTGGGAATCGGCTCAGACCAGTTTGTTGGCATATCTTGAATATGATAATTCTCCGGAAAAGACAGCATCTGCCGAGCTGAAATTGGCTGAATGTTACTGGGAATTGTA
>JABIBH010000139.1 GCA_018652925.1 bacterium
AAGATATGATTTAGCTTTAGCAAGTTCGCCACCAAAGCGTGAATCCTCAGCCTGCACAAGTGCGCTAAATTCCTGTATCTTAGCACCCACTTCAGCACCATAAATTGCTGTATCTGCTCTAGCGGCTTCAATTTCCGCCTGCATATCTGAGGCTGAATCTTGCTGTTCTGATGCATAGACTTTAATTGTGATGTCTGCATCTCCAGTTTTCTTAGCAAGCTCTGTGTTGTATTTCTGCAACTCAAAATTAACACGTTTAACATCAGTATCAACTTCGGATGTAAAGTCCTGCAATAGAGTTTGAACTTCCGCAGAATAGACTGCTATTTGATTCTGTGTGCTTTCTACTAATGCTTGAAGTGTTGCGCTGGCATCTGCCTGTTCTGCACCGTATGATTTCAGTAATACCTCTGAGTCTGCAATAGTTTTTTGCAATTCGGTACTATATTTTTGCAATTCAAATGATACACGCTGGACTTCAGCTTCAATATCTGCTGAGTATTGTCCAAGTATAGACTGCACTTCTGCTGAGTAAACGGCAATTTCACTACTTGCAGTTTCTACCTCTGCTTGAAAGTCAGTTCCAGTATCTTTTTGCTCAGATGCATACGATTTCAGTAGGGCATCAACTTCAGCCACTTCTTTTTGCAGTTCAGCATTATAGCTCTGTATATCTGACTGAATGCGTTTTGCTTCTGCTTCAATATCTGACATAAATTTGTCAAGTATTGTTTTTGAATTGACGCCAAATATTGATATTTGCTGTTTGTCAGTTTCTATTTCAGCTTGCAGATTGGCAGCAGAATCCTTCTGTTCTGAAGAATAAGCTTTCAGGTTTGCATCAATATCTGCAATACCCTTCTGTAAGTCTGCATTATAGTTAGCAATCTCAGTCTGGACACGGGTTGATTCTGCTTCAACTTCCGTTTTGTACTGATTGAGTAGAGACTGAACTTCAGTTCCGTAAATAGAGATAGCGTTCTTGTCACCCTCTATACTGGCCTGCAACTCAGCACTTGCATCTTTTTGCTCTGCGCTATAATTGGCAAGTAAAGACTGTACTCTCTGGACTTCCTTTTGCACATCAGCCTGATACTTATTGATTTCAGCACCAACACGCTTTGTCTCACTATCAAGACTAACGCTAAACTTCTCAAGCAATGTTTTCTGCTTACCAAGTTCTGTGCTTGCACGTTGAACCTCTTGAGCGGCTGACTGATTCGTTGACTGAACCATCTCTGGGTCTTCATCGTTTAGCCAGTAGCCTGCTGAGTGTGCTGTGACTGGCCCTTCTGCTGTTATACCAGTATCAATAAGAAGCTGTGCATTTGACATAGCATCTGCAAAGTTTGTAAAGTCAATAGCTGGCAATGCAGGGTTGGCAACAGTAGGCAATGATTCAGTTATTGACAATGAATCAGGTAACGCGTAACCAGTAGGGGCAGTATATGTACTACCTATAACTGGAGCAACAGGGAGTGAGGGTGGGTCTGGCATTGCAACTACAGGCAACGTCTTTGTCACGGTAATTGACTTGTCAAACGTATACCCACCTGGGGAAATATATGTGCTACCTACTGTTGGAGCATTAGGTAATGCGGGAGTAGGTGGAAATATAGGTTTGGGCAATGCTGAAGTTATTGTAATTTCAGCAGGCAATGTATAGTCACCAGGCTTAGTGTAGGAAATTGATATAGTCGGGCTAACTGGTAACGTAGGTGAAGCAGGCATTGCGATTGTAGGCAATACAGTAGAAACTGTCAATGTTGCTGGTAATGAATAACCACCTGGGGATATATATTGAATAGATATTGTAGGTGCTGTAGGCATTGTTGGATATTCAGGCATAACTATAACAGGAAGCACAGTATCCATCTCTATACCTGAAGGCAATGCAGTAGTTGGCTTAGTATATGCTATTGCGATAGTTGGCACAGTAGGCAACACAGGGTCAACTACAGGGTCGTAGGTCGGCAAGGCAGCAACAAAGTCATCAATATATCCACCAGTACCATTGATACTTACAATATCTGCCTCAGCTTTGGCTGCATATATTGCGAATTGATGCATATAGTCAATATAGCAAGCATAGTTCATTCCAATGCTCTCATACTTGCCAAGAAAAGTTGTTGATATTGAAGATACAGTTACATCTTTAGCTATGGCACAAAGACCTAGCTCGTCATCTTCAGGGTCTGGCTTAATAAAAATTTTGTTGTTCTTAATGAATGCAAATGGGAATAGTTTAGTTGGCTTGTAGATACTGTCAATAGCAGTCTCAGTAGCGTAGAAGCCATCAAGTGGCCTTATCTCTGCCTCTCTGCCATTGCGCTCTGCACCCAGTACGACTTCACCTGTAACGTCAATGCCAGTATCATCAGCAACACTTGCTGTCTGCCCACGAAAAGAAGTTTGTAGAATATCAAGAGGGAGTGATGCTAAGACAAACCCCTGTGCATCATCCAGAGCTTGAACAATTAAATCATCAGGTACGTCACCAACAACGCTACCTGTTACTTGTCTAACCTTTGCTATTAAAGTAGCCATGATGCTCCCTAGTTAAAAATGACCTTCAAGGGTGGATAGTCTGGGAAACACCCACCCCATCCGGTCAATTTAATTTCTGATAATTAAGCTATCGTCATGTGGTCATTATCATGTTCCATGCCATTGACATAGAAATAATCACCATCAAATTCGATTTCAGCCCAATCACCTGGAGCGGCCTTACTTGCGAGGAATGTCAATTCATCAACAGCAGTATCTGCTGATTCGCCACCTGAAGGGTCGGCTGAGCATATCATTCCAAACATCAAGTCACCATCATCATCTGCAACACTAATGACAACATCTTTCGAGCTTGCAGTTTTCAAGATAAACTTGGCTTTCCAGCCAGGTTGTATCGTTGCAATCTCAGGAAGCTGTATGTCAAGTGCTGAAGTAGCGTTCTGGACAACCATGAAGATTTTACCAGCATCGCCAGCTAACAGTTGTTGGTCAGCGGATAGAGATTCTACTCGCTTGTAATCCCAACCATGTGATACACCTAATTTTGTACTCATAAGTCTTATTCCTTTCGGTTACGACCTATAGCCAAACAGCGTGTAGGTAAGGTTTGCTGTGATGGAAGCCAAGGTCAGCATCAATGATGTCAACTCTGCGACTCTCGCCAGTGTTAGCTTTCGTTTTCACACCCTGATGAACATGCACATCATTGCTGATACCGTTACCGATAAGAGGTCTGATAGCAGTTCCATTCATGTCAATACCTAACAGCTTGACATTTGTGCCGTCAAGGTGACAGTCACGAACAAGTTTCATTGTCGTGCCATCTACATCAAGTACACGAGTTGGAACACCAACAAGTTTCTTGAGGCTACCCTGTGCAGAAATGCGGTAGTTGTTTGATTCCTCTGCAACATTCTTCATGTATGAAGTTGTACCGATTCTACCGAACCAGTTCCATACCTGTGTGTTACAGTAGTAAACCTTACTTGAACCCATAGTTGGACTGTAGCGTGGGTCATTGAAGGCTGACATATCTTCAAGGAAATCATCATAGGTCTTTGAGGTCAGGTCAAGAGCAAACTGGTTTCCGTTGTTAAGGATGTAGTTCACAATTCCTTCAGTATATGTAATACCGTCGGCATCTGTCATCTGTTCGCCAAAGTATGCTGTGCGAGCCATATCAAGGTTCATTTCCAACATCTTGTCATTCCACTCTTCAGACCAAGGATTCTGTTCAAATTTTAGCTCTGTACTCATGGCACGATATGACATGATTGCTTCTTTTTTGAAAATCTGTGTCAAGCCATTGTCAACACGATATTCCTTGTCACGATGTACTTCACCAAAGCCAGAAAGCTCATGATAAGCAGTACCTGAAACGTAGGTACGCATAGGCTCTAGCTTCTGAGCAATACTGTTTGCGGCTGTGCCGTGTGCAGTATCAGTCAGCAATGC
>JABIBH010000140.1 GCA_018652925.1 bacterium
ACGGGAACTACTGGATGTCTCTGTAGAATATGTCTTGAACCGCTTGAAATAACCTGGGGAAATAATGACAACTGAAAATTTACCGTGGTACAAAAAAGATGACTCAAAAGAGTTTTTGACCGCTGAAAAAGTAATCTATGCCGCGCTGTCCAAAAAGGCAGAGGACATTGTTGTTCTCGACCTGAGAGGCAATTCCGATATTGCTGACTTCTTTGTTGTTATGACTGCTACAACCAATGTGCATGTGAGCGCAGTAAGTCGCTCCATTACTAACAAGTTGGTAAAGTTTGGCGAGAAACCTCTTTATAAAGAGGGTGAGGATACTCAGAACTGGGTGTTGATAGATTACTTTGATATCGTGGTCCATGTTATGCAGCCAAAAACGCGAGAATACTATAATCTGGAAAAATTGTGGGGTGATGTTCAGCGATTGGATGTTCCCGAAGATTACTTTGAGAATCAGGAAGTTCGTGATCGACATCCAGAGTTGTTTAATGCTGATGAGGTGGAAACCGAATGACAATAGTTGAGATAATCAAAAAGGAACTCGCCAGTAAACTTGAACTCGTCGGTATTTATGAAGGCGATGTTGAAATATCACTGGAAAAGCCGCGTGACAGATCGCATGGTGACTTTAGCACTAGCGTGGCATTAGCTTCTGCAAAAAAGCTGAAAAGAAATCCACGGGAACTTGCCAGTGAACTTGCTGCTAAACTGGAGTTTGATACTAACCTGATATCTGATGTGGAGATCGCTGGACCTGGGTTTATTAATTTTCGATTAACCAAGGGACATAAACTTGGACAAATGCTGGATCTTTGGCATGAGGTTGGCGCTGTTGAGTCTATTAAAATCGGTAATAACAAGCGGATAAATATCGAATTCATAAGTGCTAATCCCACTGGACCTTTGAATGTTGTATCTGCCAGAGCTGGCTCATTTGGTGCAACGCTGGTTAATCTTTTGAAGGCAACCGGGTACGATGCACATGCTGAATACTATGTAAATGATGCGGGTCGACAGGTCATGTTGCTCGGTAGAAGCTTGCGTGCCAGATTTTTAGAAATCAGAGGTGCTGATTTTGAATTTCCTGAGGGTGGTTATAAAGGGAAATACATTACTGTAATGGCTGAAGAACTTGTCGATTTGGATTGCGATGCAATTCAGGCTGCAAGCCAGGTTTTCAATGACGAAAGTTTTCAGCGGGTGACGGCACCCAAAGGAACTGCTGCTCAGTGGCTGGAACTGCCTGAAGAAGAATCAGCCAAAAGTTTTTCGAAGTATGCTTTGATGAAGATTCTCACATGGCAAAGACAAACTTGCAGAAGGTTCAATTTAAAGTTTGATACCTGGTATTTTGAATCCGAGTTGTACGAGTCAAAGAGAATTGAAAGAGCTTATGATAAACTGAAAAGTAATGGTGTTACTTACAGTCATGAAGATGCTGTCTGGTTTCGGTCGTCTGATTATGGAGATGAAAAGGATCGGGTAATTGTCAAGAGCGACGGCGCGGCAACCTATTTTTTAGCTGATATAGCTTATCATTACCACAAGTTTCAACGCGGTTTTGAGCATGCCATAAATTTCCTCGGCCCTGATCATCATGGGCATATTCCGAGGATGCGTGGTGCAATGAAAGCACTTGGTGTTCCCGATGGTTGGCTGGAAGTGCAGATACTTCAGCAGGTCAATTTTGTAGAAGATGGCAAGCCAATCGATATGTCAAAGCGCGAGGGCCAATTTGTTTCTATGGATGCTCTGGCTGATGACGTTGGTGCTGATGTTGCCAAATATATATTTCTGACCAGGAAGCCGAACTCGCATCTGGATTTTGATCTTGATCTGGCTCGTGAACAGTCGAGTGATAATCCGGTATTTTATGTGAAATATGCTCATGCCAGGATTTGCTCGGTATTGCGCAAGGGCATGGAGCAGGGGATGGACCCAGGTGAGCCCGATATCGAAATATTGAAACACCTTTCTGATGAGCACGAATTGGCATTAATCTCGGAGCTGATAAGATTGCCCGATGTAATTGCAGGATCTGCAAAAGCCAGAGAGCCACATAGGTTGACTCTATATCTTGATGATATTGCTGGTCACTTCCATCAGTTCTATCACAATTGCAAGATCGTTTCTGACAACAAGGAAACAACTATGGCTCGATTACAATTGTCATTGGTTACAAAAGATATCCTGGCCAGAGTTCTTGGTCTGGTTGGTGTGGAAGCACCGGAATATATGGGAGATAAAGATTAGATGGTTATCTTAG
>JABIBH010000141.1 GCA_018652925.1 bacterium
CCAAACTCAAGGCATCTTCAGCTGTGATTTTCATCGCTTTGGCAGCATCAGCAGCTTTTGCCCTGTCGCGCCATAAAATAGCGGCACATCCTTCAGGACTGATTACACTGTAAATTGAGTTTTCTAGCATGTAGACCTTGTCACCTACTCCAAGGGCAAGAGCTCCACCAGAACCACCTTCTCCATTTACAAATACTATTATCGGAATTGGCATTCCTGCCATCTCTCGCAGATTGCGAGCAATAGCCTCACCCTGGCCCCGTTCTTCGGCACCGATTCCTGGATATGCACCTGGAGTATCTATAAATGTTACAACCGGACGGCCACTGCGTGCAGCCATGCGCATCAGGCGCAGAGCCTTGCGATAGCCTTCTGGATTTGCCATTCCAAAGTTACGGAAAATATTGCTCTTGGTATCGCGACCTTTTTGGTGTCCGATAACCATTACAGCTAAATCGTCAATCCACGCCATCCCGCCAACAATAGCGGCATCGTCACGAAAAGCACGATCACCATGCAGCTCTTGAAACTTGTCAAAAACAAGACCTATATAATCATTGGTTGTTGGCCTGCGCGGATGCCTGGCAAGCTGTACTCTTTGCCAGGGGTCAAGGTTATCAAATATATCTTTGCTGAGTTTACTGACTTGTATTTTTAATTTGCTTACTTCCTCAGAAACATCAAGTCCACGCAAAGACGCAGAATCCTCAAGAGTTCGGATTCGTTCTTCGAGTTCAACTATCGGCTTCTCAAAATCAAGCCATGGGGTCTTTTTAAAATCCATCAAAAGTCACATCTCCGAAGTTGCCAAATTCCAAAGGGCCAAATTCGACCCCGAATGACAAAGTTACCTGAACAAAGTACGGACTGTCAAGAAATGAGACATTAATTGCCTCGTCGGTTATTATAGCGAGCACGTTTTGGAGGTGGAGCTTGAAGTCCACTTTTTAACAGAACTCCGTCGCCAGAGGCCACAGTTCGGAGTTTTCTCAACATTTCCAGATCCAGTGCTACAGAATAATTCCCGGATTTTATCACCCAACGTTTGCCTTCTCTAATGGTTTCAATATACAAGGGAACTTGTACGGGACTGTCTCCATTCTCATTTATCACGGGCCTGACTTCCAACAATTCAGTCAATATCTTCAGAGTTTCATCGGTTGCAGTGTCCAGATCGATTTCCAGGTTGATTGAGGCAGTGAGTTGACTCATGGCTTGATCGACATGCATTATACGATCAGCAATAATCTCCCTCACTCCATCTGATTTCTCTCTGACCCTGCCACCAACCAATAAAATTGAGTCGCTTGCAACAAGTTCAGATGTAGTTTCATACAAGCTCGAGTAAACAGTCAAATCTACAATTCCGGTTCTATCTTCAAAGTGACATCGAGCATAGACCCTTTTATTTTTATCTCTCGCTTCGGAATAAGAAGTGATAACGCCAACCAACTCCACCCAGCTCTGCTCACTCATATGTCGTGCCTGCTCAACGGACTTCACCGGCATATTATCTACAAATTCCCGGTACTCATGAAAAGGATGTCCCGACAGGAAAAACCCTAATGATTTTCTCTCAAGGCTCAACTGAAGCAAAGGGTCATGAGGTTCAGCCACCGACATTGTTGGTCGAATTTCTGCCTCGGCAGTTCCACCAAATAACGATGCCTGCCCCTGCAATTTATCACGCGCCGAATTTATTCCAAATGCTACTGCTTTCTCCACATTTTCCAGCAACTGATTGCGATGTCCGTCCAACGAATCCATCGCACCAGCACTTATCAAACTCTCCAGAACTTTCTTATTCAAACAGCTAAGATCACAATTTTCGCAAAGATCGAAGATATCAGTAAAATCCCTGTCGAGTTCATGCCGGGCGCGCACAATTTCTGTAATTGCTTTGACGCCTACATTTTTAACTGCGCCCATACCAAATATTATTGTCTGACCGTCAACTCCAAATTCAACAGAAGGCTTATTGATCGATGGTGGATCAATCGTCAACCCCAAACTCTTCACTTCATCAATCA
>JABIBH010000142.1 GCA_018652925.1 bacterium
AAACAAAGTCGAATTTCTGAAGTGCAGTGCCCATAACCTTCAACTTCAGACCTGGCCGCATTATCTCGTTACCAGCTGTAATTACTGGGTAGTGAGCAATGATTGCAGAACCATCTTCAGCAGTGAATTTAGCTGCTTTGTAACGCTGAACTTTGGTTTCTTTATCACCAAGAAGTGCAAGAAACTTTGAAATTGAAAGATTCCTTTGTGTTGCTTCCGGGCCAGTTTTTCCTGCTATCTGTACCAGATTACCAACTTGCCTTAATTCATTATCAACAGACGCAGGTTTGCCATTGATCAAGTGCTTGCCATCTGCATGAGCTTCCCACTGGATTTCTTTCAACACAATATCGTCAGTGTCTTGCTGAACCATCCACCATGAATCGTCAGACAATTTTACAAATTTGTGATCTGCAACGGTGTGTGTTTCCAATATTGTGGATTGAAGATCTGAAAGAGTTGTTTCCTGATAAGTATAGAATTCAACGCGACCACCCTGGTCAGGTTCAGTACTTAATCCTCTTATCATTACTGCAGCTACCAGAATAATCGAGAAAACAATCAGCAGTCCACCTTTGAGGAACTGCACATACGTTGTCGATGTCATGCCAGCAGTTGCAACAATCGTGATAACGATGATACCAACCATGATAACGCCAACATAGTGAGGCAGTCCAAGTAGCGGCTCAACCAGCACACCGGCGCCAACCATCTGAGGAATCAGATAAAAGATCGATACAATCAAAGTACTGATCGCAGCAGCCAGTTTAATCCCACGACTGTTGAACTTGGCATCAAGTGCATCAGTGAATGTGTATTTACCAAGCCTTTTCATCGGTTCAGCAACAACAAACAGAGCAACAATCCAACCGGCAAGATAACCGATGGAGTAGAGAAAACCGTCGTAACCAACAGTTGCAATCATTCCACAAATTCCCAGGAACGATGCAGCTGAAAGATAATCTCCCGCAAATGCAATACCATTGACACCCCAGTGAATTTGTCCACCAGCTGCGAAGTAACCGTTTGCCGATTTTGTTTTTTTAGCAAAATGGAAGGAGAGAAACAGAACAGCACAAACAAAGATGAGGAAAATAGCGATAGCCATTATTTGACCTCCTTTGAACCGTTAAGTTCTTTTTCTTTCAATGAACAGATGCGATTATAAATCAATGCCATAATCAAGGCTAAAATAATCAAGCCAAAGCCAAAAACAACAGCCAGGTTAAGACCCAGGAAAATAATGTTTTCCATGGCCAGCGGGCTGATGACATTGATTGCTACAAAAATTGCATAAACCAATGCGTAAATTATAAACATTCGGACACCAAGTTTGGATTTGAAATCCTGTGCGTGGTCCACACTGCTTTGTGCAGCAGGTTCGTGAAGCATTCTGTTCCTCCTGTGGAATCAGTTGGGGTTGTCTGTTGGTAAATTAACACCCCATTAGTCGGTATTCAAGGTATATGATAAATAATAAACTGTGCAATTGAAGTTGATGAATCACGTTAACACAGTGTAGAATAACTAGATAAGATTATTGAAAGGATTGTAAGTGCTCAGAGACATAAAGTTATTATTTCACCGATCTGTTTCCCGGGGATTCCATGGAACTCTTGGAGCTTTCAAACTTCGCTTAATGATGCTTGGACATACGTCCATATTAAAAATCGCAAATCTAGTGATTGTGAAAACTCAAAAAAGATTCAAATGTGAATCATTGAAAGGTTTTCCATATCGATACAAAATTGATCCAACAAATTACTGCAGCATCGGTTGTCCATTATGTCCAACAGGACTAGAGGTTCCGTTTCGAAAAAAAGGGCATATGGAGTTTGAGCAATTCAAGAATATTGTTGATCAGATTTCGACAAAAGCGCTGGTTATGGATCTGTACGGCTGGGGAGATCCGTTTAACAACCCGGAAATATTTCAAATCATTAAATATGCTGCAGGAAAAAAGATATTTGTGCGGACAAGCAGTTCACTAGACTCTGTGCCTATCAATCA
>JABIBH010000143.1 GCA_018652925.1 bacterium
CTGTGGGAATAATTTGTGTGCTTGGCACTTGGTGTGAGGATTCTGTAAGGGAAGTCCCACGATTTGTGAAGCTGCTCAAGGTGATTGAAAACCCAAATTTCAAATTGAAGATGTTGGCAGTTGGTCGTAAGGATAATGAGTTGGCACTGGAATGGGAAAAACAGAACGGTTTTGAAGTTGGAGTACGAGCTGAATATCAAATCGAGTTTGTACCAACTTTTATATTTTACAAAGATGGCGTTGAGATTGGTCGCATAATCGAGACCCCGGAGATTTCACTTGAGATTGACATGTCTCACATAATTGGAGATGCAAAATGAACGCAAAGCAGAAGTTGAAAGCAATTCGCGAGTTGATGAAAAAGAATGGATTGAATGCTTATTACATTCCAAGTGTTGATCCACATCAAAGTGAGTATCTGCCAGAGTGTTGGAAGCGCAGACATTGGCTCAGTGGTTTTAACGGCTCTGCCGGCGACCTGGCAATTACAACAACAAAAGCTGCTTTGTGGACAGATTCCCGATATTTTTTGCAGGCAGAAATACAACTTGCAGGCAGTGGTATTGAACTGATGCGTCTGGGCGATCCCGGAGTTCTGGCAATGGAGCAATGGGCTTGCAAAGTGTTGAAAAAGGGGCAGGTCCTGGGTGTTGACCCTGCGGTTATGTCGGTCAATGCTGCAATGTCGCTGGAAACTTCACTGCAAAGTGAAGGCATCAAGGTAAAATATGTTGCCCGCAATCTTGTTGATCAGCTTTGGAAAGATCAACCTGAAAAGTCACTTGCACCATTGCAATTGCACATGAAAAAGTTTGCTGGTGAAACTGCGCAGAGCAAGTTGAAAAGATTACGCAAAGAGATGATCAGGTGCGGTTATGCAGCTCAAGTAATTGGCGCATTGGATGATATCGCATGGCTGTTCAATATCAGAAGCAGTGACATTCTCTGCACTCCAGTTGCAATCAGTTATGCAGTTGTTACCCGTAGAGGCGCAACCCTCTACATCGATGAAAGAAAAGTCAGCAAAAGTGTACGCAAGTCTCTTGCAAAATATCTGAAGATTAAATCGTACAAGGATATTGGCAGCGACCTGAAGAAGATGAAAAATGCAAAAGTGCTGGCCGATCCGGCAACTACCAACAAGTGGATTGCCGATCATCTTAAGAACTCTGTTTTCAGTACGTCGCCAATTGTTGCAATGAGAGCAATCAAGAATCCAGTTCAGATTGAAGGGTTGAAAGAAGCTCATCGACGCGATGGTGTTGCACTGGTGAAGTTCATCAAATGGCTTGAAACTGCAGTTCCAGAAGGTGGCGTCACTGAAATGTCTGCTGCTGTTAAACTGACCGAGTTCAGAGCTGAAGACAAAATGTTCCGCGATGTTTCTTTCGATACAATCAGTGGTTACGCAGGCAACGGCGCGATTGTGCATTACACCGTTACTCCTGAATCAAGCAAGGCACTCAAGCCACGTGGTTTGTACCTGGTTGATTCTGGTGGACAATATCCCGATGGCACAACAGACGTCACCAGAACCATCGCTCTGGGGAAACTCACTGCGCGTGAAAAGAAAATGTACACGCTGGTTCTCAAAGGGAATATCAACATCACAATGACTCCATTCCCTGACGGAATGAGTGGGCAGAGGCTGGAAATCCTCGCCCGTCAACCGCTGTTTGAGCATTGCGAAAACTATGGTCATGGAACTGGCCACGGTGTTGGTCATTACCTTGGAGTTCATGAAGGACCAATGTCAGTATCACCTCGCGATGTTGCGAATGTCCATTTGCAACCCGGACAATTTCTGTCGATAGAACCTGGTCACTATGAAGCCGGGAAGTTTGGAGTCAGGATTGAGAACCTGGCGTTTGTTGCAAGCCACAAGAAGAGATCAGGCTGGATGGTGTGGGATGTGACAACGCTTTGTCCAATCGACACAACACCAATTGACGTTGATCTGATGTCACCGGAAGAATTAAAATGGTTCAACGATTATCACAAGCGGGTCTTTAAAGAGCTTTCACCAATGCTGGATAATGAGCACAAGAAGGGGTTGAGGAAGAAGACCAAAAGCATAGGGTAAAGTCAGGTTGATACTTTCGGCATGGAGATTGTTGAACAATGATTAAAAGTCATTTCCTGCGATACGCATTTGTTGTGATTGCTTTGTGTTTCCCAGTTTTTTGTTTGGGCTCCAGTCTTGATGCCTTTGTGTTAGCCATTCAGCATTTTGATCCCGATCATGAATTGGGAATCGAATATGAAAGCGATGAAGTTGAGTTCATGCGTCAGATCTTGAAGCAGGCACAGGAATCTGTACCAGCGATTGCCGGGGTGCATGTACGAGTTGATGGTTCATTGCAATCGGAGTTCGGGCCATCAATGTTTCGCTCGCTAAGGATTAAACCTCAGGGACATTGGGCTGTCAGATCTGAGGCAGAGGCAGCTGGGCTGAGGGAAATTGGTGAGTTCCTTGGGCGAGGTTGTAGAAATGAAGAGCAAACTAACAAGATCTATCGCTCAAACAGAATTACATCGACTACTAAACTGATACGATGGGATATAGGTCGAGATTGTAGCGAGGAAGGAGACGGCCGTCTCTGCGAGAATGTGGAAATAATAGACTGGCTTTGCTCTATAGGTATTGGATCAGTAACTCTCAAGGAACACGAATATAAGAGCAAATCTACTGTTGAGCTCTACCTCAGATATCAAGGTCTTGTTGATCTTGAGTACTGTGCAAAACAGCTAGCTGGTGATCCAGGGTTCTCTGCGATTTTGGGCGACTTTGAATTGGATCCCTACGGCGGAAAATTGATTGGGGACGGGCCAACTATGCGCGTTGTACCCACTGATGGACTGGATGGA
>JABIBH010000144.1 GCA_018652925.1 bacterium
ATTTCTGCGGATAACAAAGAGTGGGCAGAATCTCTGTTGGCTCAAGGTTTCCGGCGAGTTGTTCTGGACTCTGAATTGGTCCGTCTGGACGAGGGTGTTGATCTTGAAGTCAAACCAGGAACTACAATTGATATTGTAATTGATCGGATAAAAATTGAATCGAAAAACAGAAGCAGGTTTGCTGAAGCTGTCGAACTTGCGATGAGTCAGTCTGGCGGATTTGTCATCGTACTGGACTCAGATGGAAACCGTACAGAGTATTCGAACAGAAGGTTATGCCCAGGTTGCAAAACAGAATTCCCGGAACTTACACCACATCTGTTTTCCTTCAACTCGCCACATGGGGCTTGCCCGGAATGTAATGGTTTTGGCAACAAGCTGGAATTTGATGAACGAAAGATAATTCCTGATGACATGAAAACTATTGTCGACGGGGCAGTCAAACCGTGGAGTACGCCATCGTTTACAGAAGATTTTGCGAAATTTATTCGCTTTTGCAAACGTGAAAAAATTCCAGTCAACAAACCGTGGCAGAAGCTTGCAGAATCTCACAGAAGCAAAGTTATGGAGGGTAGTAAGGGTGTTTATCTGGCTGTGATTCCTTTCCTGGAGAAGATGCGCAGTGAGATGAAGCAAGGGCATCATAGATTTTTTACTCGTCGGTTTATGGGTGACACAGATTGCAGGACTTGTAATGGCACTCGATTACGCAAAGAAGCTCGTGCTGTCAAAGTGGGCAGGCTGGAGCTTGGGGCACTTTCACGGATGACCATAACCGAGGCTTTGCAAAAAATTGAAAACCTGAAGCTTTCAAAAAGTGATTTCAATGTTGCCGAAGATATCAGGCTTGAAGTTGAATCGCGCCTGAAATTCATGAACAAGGTAGGGTTGGGATATCTTACTCTCGATCGTTTGACACGGACTCTTTCCGGTGGTGAGGCGCAACGAATTCACTTGGCTAATTCTATCGGTTCAAGGCTGGTTGATACGCTTTATGTTTTGGATGAGCCTACAACCGGTTTGCATGCCTCTGATGTCCAGAAACTTATTTCGACGCTGCGTGACTTGTCCGACGCCGGAAATAGTGTAGTTGTTGTAGAACATGATTTGGATGTTTTGAGGGCGGGCGACTGGTTTATTGAACTTGGTCCTGCTGCTGGTGACTTTGGTGGCGAAGTTGTTTATCAAGGCGAGTTGGAGAAACTGTTAAGCGATGCAGATACATTGACTGCTCGTTATATGCGTGGCGACAGCAGTCTTGAGTCATTGGCTATGAAAAGAGGCAATGCCAAGTCGAGTCTGGTGGTCAAGGGTGCTCGTCTGCATAATCTACAGAATATAGATGCCAGAATTCCATTGCAGAGATTTGTTTGTTTGACCGGTGTTTCCGGGTCAGGTAAAAGTACTTTGATGAATCACATTATTGGCGATGGTTTGAATGGTAAAGCCGAAGGCAGTGTTGAACGTACCAGCCCATTTACCGGTTTTCAAGGTGCTCACTGGATTAACAAAGTGATAACAGTTGACCAGTCACCAATCGGCAAATCAAGTAGATCAAATCCGGCGACATATCTGCAGGTTTTAACACCAATTAGAGACCTTTTTTCTGAAACAGTTGATGCTCGTGCTAAAGGGTTCACTGCCAGCAGATTCAGTTTCAATACTGCCGGTGGCAGGTGCTCAGAGTGTAATGGACTTGGTGAGCATCGGGTTGAGATGCATTTCATGGCCGATATCTCGGTTATTTGTGATGAGTGCAGAGGAAGTCGATTCAATTCACAGACTCTGGAAATCAAATATAAGGGTAAAAATATAGCTGCTGTTCTGGACATGACTGTTGAGCAGGCATTGGAGTTTTTCAGATTAGAAGTTGCCATTCGTGATCGTTTGTTAATCCTGCGCAAGGTTGGACTAGGCTATCTAAAGCTGGGACAACCAGCTACAACTCTTTCGGGCGGAGAGAGTCAGAGATTGAAAATAGGTCGCGAGTTGGTCTCAAGTTCAACTTACAAGAACCTTTACCTTTTAGATGAGCCAACAACAGGTCTGCATATTGACGATGTGAAGGCATTGGCAACAGTTTTGCATGAGTTGGTTGATAAAGGACACTCTGTTGTAGTGATCGAGCATAATCTGGATTTAATTGCACAAGCTGATTGGATAGTTGACCTCGGGCCCGGTGGAGGTCAGAATGGCGGAAGAATAGTTGCAGAAGGAACTCCAGGTCAACTGGCGCGTTCCAAGAGCTTGACAGGACAGTATCTGAAACAACGCAAGCAGCAGATCGAAGGTAATAAATGAGAGTTCTGGTAACTGGTGGTGCAGGCTATATTGGCAGTGCAACTGTACAAGCTCTATTGGCAAAGGGGCACGATGTAGAGATACTGGATAACTTTAGCACTGGTCATCGTAAAGCACTTGCAGATGTTCCCTTGCACGAAGGGACTTTACTGGACGAAAGTTTTGTGTCCTCTGTTTTTGCAACCCCATTTGATGCAGTTATCCATTTTGCTGCATTCAGTCTTGTTGGTGAATCTGTAACTGATCCTCTGAAGTATTATCGAAACAATGTGGCGGGCAGTTTGAACCTCATCAAATCTGTTGCCGATGGTGGAGCAAAGCGCTTTGTTTTTTCATCTACAGCAGCTGTCTATGGTGAACCTGACAAGATGCCTATTGTTGAGTCTACGCCGACTGTCCCAGTCAACCCTTATGGTAGAACCAAGCTGGCGATTGAGTATTGCCTTGGCGATGCTGCTTCTGCAACAGGTTTTCCTGCAGTTGCACTTCGCTATTTCAATGCCGCAGGAGCAGTCCCAGGTCTTG
>JABIBH010000145.1 GCA_018652925.1 bacterium
ATTTATTGTTTCAAGATATTGCAAGCTCGGTTTGTTACCGGCGAGAAATTGTTTGTATTCGCTCCAGCTGGTACCAGGATATGCTTCAGTTCTGCCATCAATCATCACCTTGTAGTCAGCAATTATCATTGCGCCTGCGGCATCGATATTGTTTGCAACTCTGGATTGTCCCTTGAGTAATGCAACTTCCTGAAGTGGGTAAGTTGTCTGTGAGATTCCCAATCCGGTTCTACGTGGTACTGCTTCGCCCAGATAAAATGAGCTATTCAATATTCCCGGTAACCAAAAACTGAGGACAATTATTGAGAGCAGGGGAGCTAATATTCTTGTGGCTGTCTGCAGTTTTGGCAGTGGGATTTTAAAGGACCAGAGTAACTTTGCTGCTGGTTGATAGTGTGAGTGAATCAGGAAAAAAGTTATGCCAAAGAGACCGATGTTCCGTCGTCCTGAAATTGCTAGAAATAGTGTGGCAACCCAGAGCAAAACTGTAATAACCGGCACTCTACCTGCTGTCGATATAATCCAGATAGCACCCCAGATAGCAGTTAACTTGAAAACCAGAGTGGTGATGCCAAGCTCAGAGCTGGTTTCCAGCAGAGGGACCATTTCAGCAATTGTGTTATGCAGGTTTATGCCATCGCCGGAGAATTGGCCAGCTACAGTTATTGGATAGAGAAGTGTGTGAATATGTCCCGGTGAAATAATGGATATGGCCCATGATGCTAATCCCAGCAGAAGATATCGAGGATTTCGTTTCAAAAGTGCTGCCAGCAACCAGAGCATCGGCAGGATTATAAAAAATCCGTGAAACTGCGCCCAGATGAGCGAAAGCACAATAGTTCGATATTTGCCCCATTTAGAATTTGGAGTTTCGCCATTGATTTCAGCAAGAATCCATTTTATTGCAATCAGAAGGAAAATTGATGAAACAAGTTCAGGTCGAAGTAAAAATCGGGGCCAGAGTAAAAGCAAAGATATTGTTGCAGGCAGAAACAGGGAAAGTCGATTAATAACGGGTTTAAATAGCAGAAATGCAATTGCCAGGCAGAGAGCCAGGCGCAAAAGGTTCAGTCCTGGAATACCACCAACATGAAATAACGATACAAATATTTGAAATAGCCACTCGTGATTGTGCCATCGATATTCAGGGTTAGTAAAACTGTATGAGTTTACATCGGTTACAGACAGATTTGACAATATGTCGTGACCTGAACTACAGTGCAGCCAGATATCGAGATCAATCAGCGAATGGCTGCTCAGAACAGCAGTAGTGAGCAGTAATATGATAAGAGCCAGCAGGCCAAGTTTTTTATCCATAGTACATGCAAATATAGTATACTATGCCTGTTTAATGCTATAGACAAAATGACAATCGATTATTTGGCATTAGTGACACAATGTCAATCATAGCTGAATATACAGGTCGACAGTACGGCTTTGATATGAGTAGTGATGGATGTAACGATATGTGTAGCAATTAAATATGACTATTTTATAAATAAATTCTTAAGCAGGAACAAACTGGTATGTTTATTGTTAATAGATTTGTGGAATCACAAAAAGAGTGATAAAATTAAGGTTTCTCATAAATAAAACAGAGGGTTTCGAAATGGCTGTAAAGAAAAAATCAACTAAAAGCGCTAAAACAGGCAGAGCAAAGTCTATTATTCCTGTAAAGCCAAGACGTGAAGGCGCCCGGATAATGTCCAACCTGGATCTCTATTTTCAGGAAGTAAAAGTATTCCCACTACTTACTCGTGAGCAAGAGTGTGAACTTGCACGTGGTATCCGTCGTAATGATGATGGAGCGCTGGACAAACTGGTTAATTCCAATTTGCGATTTGTTGTTTCTATTGCAAAAGAATACTCTCACTACGGTGTTTCCCTGGAAGATCTGATTAACGAGGGTAACCTGGGACTACTCAAGGCTGCTCAGCGTTTTGATGAGACTCGTGGCTATAAGTTTATTTCTTATGCTGTTTGGTGGATTCGTCAGTCTATTCTTGCTGCTCTTGCCAACCACTCAAAGATTGTCAGGATGCCATTGAACCGTGCTCGTGTTCTAAATCAGATCAAGCGCGCTTCTAGTGAGTTGCAACAAAAATTGCGCCGCAAGCCAACTCCTGAAGAGATTGCTATGAAGCTTGGTCTCTCAGTTGAAGAAGTTAAAGATACCTTGCCTTTGATGCAGGATAATTTCTTCCTAGATGATTTTGTTGGAAACGATGAAGATTCAACATATTTGGATTTTCTAGAAGATACAACAAGTCATACTCCAGACCATTCAGTGATTGAAGAAGATCTTCATGATTCAATTGAGCGGATGCTTTGTGATTTGAAAGCTCGTGAAGCTAAAGTTTTGAGAATGTATTATGGAC
>JABIBH010000146.1 GCA_018652925.1 bacterium
AAAGAGGGCATCGGTTTCGATGGCTCCAGCTACGGTTTCCTGAAAGTTGAGTCCAGCGACATGGTTATGATACCTGACCTGGATACTGCCTATATTGACCCGTTCCGTACCAGACCAACACTTTCAATGTTCACTCATATTCAACATGCCGATGACAGCAGAAAGCCATTTGCTCAAGATGGCAGAAGCATTGTTCGTGCAGCTGAACAAGCATTACGCGACAACGATGTTGCTCATTCCAGTTATTGGATCCCGGAATACGAGTTCAATATTTTTGAAGAAGCTGATTACGAGTCTGGTGTTACTTCAGCAGGTTATCACATCGAAAGTCAGGAACGATTCTTCCAGAACGCATACCATGCTTGTAATCCTCATGACAAGTATGACTGGTTCCGCGATGAAGCTTGTGCCTTGATGAAAAAGTTTGATATCCCTGTTCGTTACCATCATCACGAAGTGGGTGAGAAAGCTCAGCAGGAGATTGAAGGCTGGATTGCAGATTTGCCATCAATGGCTGATCAGGCAACTCTCACAAAATATATTCTGTTCAATTTGGCTGAACAACACGGTCTGAAGCTGACCTTCATGCCAAAACCAATATATGAAGAGGCAGGCAACGGCTGGCACTTGCATCAGTTCCTGGTCAACGAAGAAGGCAAGAATATTTTCGATGATTCAGAAGGTTATGCAAGCCTTTCACAAACAGCTCTTTATTATATCGGTGGAATCCTGAAACACAGTGCAGCGCTTTGTGCATTTACCAACCCAAGTACTAACTCATACAAAAGGTTAGTTCCTGGTTACGAAGCACCAACTGTTGTTACATTTGGCCGATCCAATCGTGGAGCTGCTATTCGAATTCCAAGCTACGTGCTTGATCCTCAGGAAAGACGCGTTGAATATCGTCCACCAGATTTTACATGTAACCCTTACTTTGCTGCATCGGCAGTTCTGATGGCTGGACTTGATGGCATTATCAACAAAATTGATCCGATGGCTCAAGGCTATGCGCCTGAAGACGCCCCAAGTGCAGTTGCAAGAGAAGAGGCAAAGTTTCTGCCCCGCTCGCTCGCAGATGCATTGGATGCCCTTGAAGAAGACAATAATTTCCTGACAAGAAACGGAGTTTTCCCAGAGGCATTAATCAGAAGATGGTTGGAAATCAAGAGAGCTGAAATCAGTGCAATCATCAAGCGACCTCATCCTTATGAGTTCAGCATGTACTTTGATCTGTAATGATTAAGTTCAATGTGCAGACCCGCAGCAGAGATGACTTCGTTGATATAACCAATGAAGTCATCAACGCTGCATCCTCACTTGGTGTCACCACCGGCACCGTAATGGTTTTTGTTCCACACACAACTGCAGCGGTTACTATCAATGAAGGCGCAGACCCTGATGTTGTGCGCGATATGATTAAAATATTTGATAAACTGGTTCCCTGGCAGGATGGCTATCATCACGCTGAAGGTAATTCAGCAGCTCATCTTAAAACATCGATGGTTGGAAGTTCAGTTTTGATAGCATTTGTCGATGGCAAGCCACAACTTGGCACCTGGCAGACAATATGGTTCTGTGATTTCGATGGTCCTAGAAATAGAACTGTTCAGATAACTAAACTGTAAACATTTTGCGATCATACAACATTATCTTTTAGTCTAGCTTCTGAAATTTACCTATTACTCTACGATTATCAAAAGTAGCAACAGTAAAGTAAGTTCCTGACGGGATTCTGCTAATATCCGATTTGTTCAGAATATGAGTTGGTCTGTCGTTAACAAAAGAGACATTGCTTCCAGATTCAAAAACTGACCTGCCACGTAAATCATAAACCGTGATTCTGGTTGGATCAGCAGTGAAACCAGCTGATTGCATGTAAATTGAAGACGCATCCTGGTAAACATCCATTGTCATCTGAGCAGGAAGCATTACCGGTTCAAGTACATGTTCAAAAAGCTGTATTTGGTCTGCATTGTAAACTGTGTAAACAGATTGAACCTGTTGTGCAGAAGCAGTCATAATTTCCTCGGCAAAACAGGATTGCCCATTGGATACAACAGGCAGTTCAAGTCTTTGCGAACCTCTGGTTACAAAAGCCTGATATGCAGTTGGGTCAGGAGCGTTCCACTCTATGCTGAACCTGCAGGAGTTCATGGCAGTTGTGAAAGAAGGCAACTCGTTAGGTACAATGTTGTCATCAGAAATGCTGATGATGAAACCTTCTCTTGGGCCTGCAAAGGTTGTATCAATTGCATATGGAGTTGGGGTGAGAAAGCTCAAGTGATCATCTTCACGATAGTAGCCTGCTACAGTTATGTTTGAATTTCTTAGGATAATTTCGTTGTTTATGGATTTCGAGTTGCCTGGAAGATA
>JABIBH010000147.1 GCA_018652925.1 bacterium
AGAAAAAGGTTGCTAAGAAAAAAGTAGCTAAGAAAAAGGTTGCTAAGAAAAAAGTAGCCAAGAAAAAAGGCTGTAAGAGCAAAAAGAAGTAATCAAATTGCTCTAAGATAGAAAAAAGAGGCCACAACTTATGTTGTGGCCTCTTTTTAGGGGTTTTTGATTAATAAATGGGTTTAACGTCAATCATCCAGGTTGCACCAAGAGTGAATGTAGCATTAAATATTTCCTTTGCATAAACAACTTCTTCTGTACCAAAGGAATACGTAGTTGTTCTTATTTCAGCATTAATCTTTAGATTGTCAGTGATAGAGATGTAAGAACCTGTAACGAACTGAAAGTACAGTGCAGTTTTATCTTCCAGAGCACTAAAGCGATTGATTACTCCACCCAACCCGCACCCAAAGTATGGCAGCAGGAATCCTTTTCTAAGGTTTGTCGCATCGTAGAGAAGTGTAAGGCCACCTGAATAGAGTGTGAAGTCATCTTCGTGGAAAGGGTTGTCGCCTTGGAACCTGGGGTCATTTCGGAAGAAGTCATGATCTCCAGTAGGCTGAAATCTTTCACCTGGAATGTCATTATTAACTTCAATTATAGTAATATCTGCAGTTGATTTTGCCACTGAGGTACTGAGGTCAATATGGAAATTTTCAGATAGATAGAACCCAATGTTAGCAGAAAACAGACTGCCAGGGTTTATTTTTTTAATAGGTGCATCAAGGTATCTGTCTGCATCTCCAGTACCTAGATCTAAATATTCACCATCGTAAAGCCACAAGTTATTACTACCTTCAGCAAGTTGTGCATTAGGGTGAATCAATGGCAGTTCAAAATAAGTGCAGCCACTGTAGTAGCCGCCACCGAAATTCAGGGAGATTGTTTTAATTTTCGAAGTCTTTTCAAAAGATTCGGAAATGTCTTCTGCCACAACTACGGAGGAGGCCAGAAGCATAACAACGGTAAGTGCAAATAGTTTGCGTAAAGTCATGAAAACCTCTTGTTCGAAACAAGCCAATATCAAAGTAACAAGTCTTTGAGTACTAAAGACGAGAAAACGGTAACGCACTAATTGCTGTCAGGCAAGTGCATTGTACCATTTAATTCTATGTACCTTTAGGTTAATATGCAAGTCTCACCTTATTGACATGTAGGTTGTAGGGCATTATTATAGCATTTCGGTAAAAATCCGTTAAAATTCTTTCTCGATTAACGATAAAGACGATAACACGCCATTTTAAACACCTCTGGACAGGAGGACCACAGTTGAAAACTTATGCCACAGAACAGATTCGTAATGTACTATTAATCGCCCCACACGGAGTTGGCAAAACAACATTAGCTGACGCGATGCTTCATGTATCAGGCTCAGTTGGTCGCCGTGGTAATGTTGATGATGGTAGTTCCATGTTTGATTACTTGGATGAAGAAATTAGTCGCCATCAAACTATGTCTGCCAGTATGGCCTGGGTTGATGTTAATAAAACTAAAATTAATGTTATTGATGTTCCTGGTGTAGCTGACTTCCGTTGTGATCTCTATGCTGCTTTGCGAGTTGTTGAGAGCGGGCTGTTCATGGTTAAGGCCGATGGCGGTCTTGAAGTTTCAAGTGATGCTCTTTGGCGCCTTGCACGTAAACAAAATTTGCCAATGTTCCTTGTAATTACAAGGATGAATAAAGACAACGCAGACTTTGAAAAAGCTATGCGTGAATTTAATGATCACCTGGAGGGAACTTCAGTTGCTGTTCAGTTGCCAATCGGCAAAGGTGAATCGTTCAAAGGAATCGTAGATTTGATTGGAATGAAGGCCTATGAGTATGTCGATGGCAAAGCAAATGCAATCGATATCCCTGCTGATATGGCTGATGCAGTTGAAGAAGCACGCGAAGAACTGATGAGCGCAGCTGCTGAGGCTGATGATGATTTAATTGAGAAGTTCTTTGAAGAGGGAACTTTGTCTAATGAGGATTTAATAGCTGGTCTTTCTATTGGTATCGCTTCTGGTGAAGTGCACCCGGTTTTTGTTACTGCTGCTGATGCTGAAATTGGAGTTGGCTCGTTAATGAATAGCATTGTCGACTTTATGCCTGCACCTTCAACTTCCCAGGAGTTGACTGGAACAGAGCTTATTGGTGATGATGAAGCTTCATTGACAGTTGCAACCGATGGACCTGCCGTTGCTTTTGCATTCAAGTACCAGCGAGAAACCCAAGGTGGGGACAATACCTGGTTGAAGGTTATAAGTGGTTCTCTGAGTTCAGGCGAAAACATGGATAATTCTGATGGTAACTCTGAAAGAATCGGTCAACTGAGTTTTGCCCAGGGTAAAACCAGAGAGAAAATAGATTCTGCAGCTTGTGGCGATATTGTGCTTGCTGCAAAATTGAAGCACACTTCTGTTGGCGCAACTCTTTGCTCATCGGGCGCAAATATTGATCTCGGCAAGATAGCATTTCAGGCACCAACCAGTTCAGAAGCAATATTCTGTGTTAATGCTGGTGATGAAGATAAGATGGGAATTGGGCTATCTAAAATTAATGATGAAGATTCATCGTTTGAAGTTCGCCATGAGCCAGCACTGGCTCAAACACTTCTGGTTGGTCAGGGAGAAATGCACCTGGCATTTATTCTTGAAAAACTGAAAAATCAATATGGTGTTGAAATGCAGAGGAAACGTCCTCGGGTTGCTTTCAAAGAGACCATTCGTAAGTCTGTAGAGGTTCATGGCAGATATAAGAAACAATCTGGTGGCCGTGGGCAATTTGGTGATGTCTGGTTAAAACTTGAGCCACAACCTCGTGGCGATGGCTTTGAGTTTATCAATGCCATTGTTGGTGGTGCTGTTGATGGTAAATTTATTCCAGCTGTTGAGAAGGGTTCAGTTGAAACTCTTAAAAACGGTATTGTTGCCGGGTATGAAGTTGTCGACATTAAAGTCACACTTTATGATGGTTCTTATCATCAAGTAGACTCAAGTGAAAATAGTTTCAAATCTGCTGCAAGGGTTGCTTTGACAGACGGTGTTCCTACTGCCAATCCAGGACTTCTTGAACCTATTATGTCTGTGACCATTCGTGTTCCAGAGATGTATATGGGTGAAGTAATGGGCGATATCTCAACTCGTCGTGGGCAGCCATTGGGTATGGAAGCAGATGGTCCAATTCAGGTTATAAAAGCATCGATTCCTCAGGATGAGATGTATCAATATGCAACTTCTCTGCGTGCAATGACTCAGGGTACTGGCGATTTCGCAATGGAATTCAGCAAATATGCTAATGTTCCTGGTGATGTTGCTAAAAAACTGATTGCCGATTATGAGAAGCGCAAGGCTGAAGGTAGTGACGACTAGTCTTCGGAGGTAAGTTATGTCAGGACACTCCAAATGGAGTACAATAAAACGCAAAAAAGGTGCTAAAGACGCGGCCAGAAGCAAAGTCTGGTCGCGGCTTGCCCGAGAAATAATTGTTGCTGCCAAGCAGGGTGGTGGAGACGAGGACTCAAATGCTCGTTTACGAACTGCTGTGTTGGCCGCAAAAGCCCAGAATATGCCAAACGTCAATATCGACAGGGCCATCAAGCGTGGAACTGGTGAGATAGAAGGCGCTATAATTGAGGAAATCAATTATGAAGGATATGGTGTAGCGGGAGTAGCAGTATTAGTAGAGACGCAAACTGATAACAGAAACAGAACAACATCTGATGTTCGCCACCTTTTCTCAAAATTTGGTGGCAATCTTGGTGCTAACGGTTGTGTCTCATATCTGTTTGAGCAGAAGGGTTCTATAATTCTGGATGCTCAACGTATCGACATGGAAACTGCAATGGATGCAGCGATTGAAGCTGGCGCCGAGGACGTCGAGGATGATGGCGAAAACATTATCGTCACAACCGGTTTTACTGATTATCCATCTGTTCTTCAGACGATGCAGGACGGTGAGTTGCCAATCGAGTCTTCTGAAATCATTCAGGTACCTTCTACAGTTATTGAATTGACCGGAAAAGAAGCTGAGACCTGTATGAAGATGGTTATGGCAATTGATGACCTTGACGATGTTTCGCGTGTTTCTGCAAACTTTGACATTTCTGATGAAGAAATGGCAGCAATTCAGGAAAATCTCTAATTGTTCAGGGGGCTGTTATGGCCCCCAACTTTTTCCCCTGGCAAATCTATGATAATATTTGGTATCGACCCAGGATCTCACACGACAGGTTACGGGATTATCAAAGATGCCGGTGGACGGTTGTCTATCATTGACTGTGGTTCAATAACAACCAACAGCAAAGATGCTCTTTCTCAAAGAGTCTGCACTATCTACAAAAAACTAACTGAACTCGTTTCAGAATACCAGCCAGATGAAATGGCTGTGGAAGACCTGTTCAATGCCAAGAATGCTCGCAGTTCATTGATCCTGGGACATGCGCGCGGAGTAGCTTTATTAAGCGGTGCGATGGCGGATATATCGGTAGCTGAATATGCGCCTAGAGAAGTCAAAAAAGCTCTCACTGGAAACGGTGCAGCAACCAAGGAACAAGTAAAATTCATGGTAATCAGGCTGCTGTCATTGAGGGACGACCCTGGCTCAAATGATGCCAGCGATGCATTAGCAGTTGCAATTTGTCACTCGATGCGTCGTAATAGTAAAAAGCTGACAGGGGAGTTGAAATGATTGCATCGATAGAAGGCGTTCTTGTTGTCCGTGGTGCAGAAGCGGTAATTAAAACAGGTGGACTTGGGTTACAGGTTCTGATGCCTGCCAATGAGGCCGAGCTGCTTCCTGCTGAAGGTGAAATCGTACGTTTGCATACACATTTTTCAGTTCGCGAAGATGGTTGGACTCTTTTTGGGTTTTTCAATGCAAGTAGTCTGGCTCTATTTAAATTACTGATTTCAGTAAATGGAATTGGCCCCAAGCTGGGTTTGGGAATATTGTCAGGGTCGAATGCCGGAGAGGTTGCTCTGGCGATTGAATCTGGTAATGAACGTTTTCTTATTGGATTGCCCGGGATTGGTAAAAAAACTGCCGCCAGGCTGGGTGTCGAACTAAAGGGAAAAATCCCTGCCGATATTATGCCTGATGGTAGCAGTGACTCTCTACCTGAGAGTTTGACAATGAGTGATAATGTTGAAGCAGCAATCAGTGTTTTGAATGCAATGGGGCTGCCACGCCAGAAAGCTGAATTGGCTTTGAGCAAAGCTGCAGCTGCTGACAAAGGCATTGAGAATGATATCGACAAATTGGTAAAAGCTGCTTTAAAACTTCTGTCATGAAAGAGCCGAGGTAATTTGTGACTGACTCCAGACTTACAGATCCAAATCGCAAGCCAGGTGAATCTGCAGAAGTCTCTTTGAGGCCACAGCATCTCTACGATTTTATTGGCCAGGAAGAAATTAAAAGTAACCTGCGTGTGTTTATCGATGCTGCAAAGGGCAGAGGCGAAGTCCTGGATCATGTTTTGCTTTACGGACCTCCGGGGCTAGGCAAGACAACACTTGCAGGAATAATTGCCAATGAGATGGAACTTGATGTAAGACATAGCAGTGGTCCTGCTTTTCAAAATAGTGCAGAACTGGTTGGGCTGCTGACACAGCAAGAAGGACCTGGAGTAGTTTTTATTGATGAGATTCATCGGCTGAATCGTATAGTTGAAGAATATTTATATCCGGCAATGGAAGACCTCAGAATTGAAATTGTAGTTGATAGTGGCCCCAACGCTCGTCATTTCCAACTCGATCTTGAACCATTTACACTAATTGGGGCAACTACCAGAGCTGGCATGCTCACTGGTGCCTTGCGGAGTCGATTTGGTATAATTTGCCATCTTGATTTCTATCCTGCCGATGAATTGAAACTGATTGTGCAACGTTCAGCTCAGATTCTGGGCGTAAACCTGACTGAAGATGGTGCTCTGGAGATTTCCAGAAGATCACGTGGTACACCAAGAGCTGCAAATCGATTATTACGCAGAGTTCGTGATTTCGCGCAAGTGGAAAACTCCGATAAGGTTGACGCTGCAGTTGCGGATCGAGCTTTGAATAAACTGGGTGTTGATAAACTTGGTCTGGAACCGCTTGATCGTCGCTACCTTAAATTGATTGTTGAACATTTTGGTGGCGGACCTGTTGGCATTCAAAATTTGGCGGTATCCCTGGGAGAAGAGTTGGATACTCTTGAGGATGTTATCGAACCATTTTTGATCCAGTCCGGGTTGATGAAACGAACTTCAAGAGGACGCGAGATAACCAGTGGTGGGTTGAAACACCTTGGGTTTGTTATTCCTGATTCTCAAGGTGAGATTTCGTAGAATGTCGACATATAAATTTGATCTGCCGGAATATCTAATTGCCAGAACACCAGTATCGGTTAGAAGTGCATCCAAATTGTTGTCGGTTTCCGGGAATGAGATTTCGGACTGTTGTTTCAATGAACTACCAGACCTGCTTACCAAAGGTGACTTGCTCGTATTGAACGACTCGCGAGTATTTCCTGCACGACTACTTTTGAAATCTCCCAATGGCGGCAATGTTGAACTTCTGCTTGTCAGGAGCGAATCCGAACAGTGGTATGCATTGGCAAAACCAGCCAGAAGACTTCGCCAGGGTGTTGTACTATCCAACAGTGATGGCAAGCCAGTTGCTGAGGTAATGGGTAGAGAGAACGAATATGTATTGGTGCGTGGCATGAATTCCGACTTGTTGGATTATGCTGAGGAATCAGGTCTTATGCCTTTGCCACCATACATTCGCAAAGCCAGAGAAAACGATGGCATGGTTGATACCAACTCTGAAGATTCCAGCCGCTATCAAACTGTTTATGCAAATCAAAGTGGCTCGGTTGCGGCCCCTACGGCAGGTCTGCATTTTGACGACAAACTGTTTTCCAGGCTTGAAAAGGCTGGAGTTTCAGTAGCCAAAGTTTCTTTGCATGTAGGCCCCGGAACGTTCAAACAACCATCAGATGAGGATCTGAAGGCCAGACGCT
>JABIBH010000148.1 GCA_018652925.1 bacterium
CAAGCCATAATCTTTTTATTCTAAAAACCGTTGTTGACTAGCTGCAACGGTTTCTTCTCAACATGTTACAACTTCCAACCGCTTTCTCAACGGAAATGTTGGGATAATGTGCCCGGTGTCGCCTGCAAATTGACCTTTCCTGGTAGGGCATCACGGCTAGATGCCCTCCACATAGAAAACAGGTCCCTACCATCTTTGCATGGAGCCTCTTGGGATTCCTGGTGTACTCGGTAGAAAAAAGCCTTCAGGACCCAGTTCGATTTTGAAGGCTTTCCCGTGGTGGTTATCGGCTATACTCAAATGAGCTTTCAAATGGGCTTGAGATTCAAATCATCCATATTTATTGATTGCAGGCACAATTTACATAGCATGCACCAAAGCGCCAGTCTGGATTGGGTGTTGTATTGTTTGATCCCCAGTTCGTATTGTTATCAGTCGAGGAACATTCGATACTAACCCAATTCCAAGCTCCGTTCGCTTTGTCTGGCCAAAAGTGTCTACCGACATCATTCCCTGCATGCTTTGAAGCAACCGCATCGAAACCACCGTGAGGTGTACAGACTTCATTACAGCTCATGTTAGTACTGGGGGCTGTATACCAACAGCCTTCGTTCCACTTCCACCCATTGCAGTGGAGTGCTTGTAGTGCTGTTACTCCCGATTCAACGCCGGCAATTCGTGATTCCAGAGAGGTTAACGCATTCTGCAATGTACCTACAGAAACCAGCAAGCCGGCGATCTGGCCCTGCATCGTGTTACGATTTAATTGTAATATCGAAATATCGTTGGTATTGCTTTCAACTTGTAGTGACAATACGTCAATTGACGCTTTATTCGCATCGACATCGGTGCGTAACTGAACTACCAAAGCGTCCAGATCTGCAATAAGACCCGAGTTGGCAGTCGTGAGTGCCCTGATTGCCTGGTCGACGGCCGCAATTTCAATTCTTAGGTCGTCCGCTAATTTATTTGTGGCTGCTATTAATGCTGTTAAATCTGTGCGCAAACCGCCAATATCGGTTTCGTTAGCACTGATTCGAGCCAACATTAATGCGATATCTGCTTCGTTGGCCCCAACACGAGTCATTAATCCGGTGATTTGACTTTTAACCGTTGCCACTTCCCCCGCCAATTCCGAAATCGCAAATTCGTTTGCCAGGACTGCAGCATTTAAAGCTGCAATGTCCTCTTCATTTTGCACAATATCAGATGCCAATGAATTCGCTGTACTGTTCAATTCGTCGATGTCATTTTCGAGTGATGTGATGTCTTGCCAAATCGCATTGATCTGAATAGTGGCATAGGCAACGTGATCCGCTGCAGCCGTATCATTTTCTGCTAGATCTGCTTCGACTTTCGCAATGGCTTGTTGCAACAGGACAATCTGAGCATTCGTATTACTCTGCAAGGTTGCGATTTCGGTTTCCATCAATAATTCCAATTCAGCCTTCTGCTGAGTCACCAAAGCTTCTAAATCCGCTATTAAAGCGACCATGGTGTTATTGTTGCTTATAATTTGACCCTGTATATCTGCAATTTGCCCTTGGACATACGATGCTTCAGCATTCGTATCGTTTTGTAACTGCGTTAAATCAGTTCTCAAAGTAGCAGTGGTGGAGTGAAGATTTGCCAGTTGAGTGAACAAATTGGAAATAGCAGCAGCATTAGCTGCAATCTCTCCGTCATTGTCGATAATATCCAATCTCAGCACATTAATTTGTGCCTGCAGATCATCGGTGTTTATCTCCAATGCAGCGATATTTGCTGCATTTAAAGCAATGGCAGCGTTAGACGCCAATAAAGCCTGATAAATGAACTCGATCGCTTTCTGACCATGTAGCTTTTTCGTTTTGCATTTTTCCTCCCCGTGTTTATTGGTTTTACATTCGTAAACCGTCGGTCCCAAATATGGAGCTTTGTCCTTCTTTGCCTTCTTTGCCTGTACTGTGAAGGCAAAAACAATTGCCATCATACCAATGAGCAATACGCTCAGTCCCTTTTTAATAAAAGAATTCATGTTCTCTCCTGATGAAAGGTTTAGTTTGGTAAACCGGTTCCATTCATGCAAAACAGTTTTGTGAAATCTTATAAAACAAGCGAGTTATAACACTTCCATGCTATTTAAAATTTGATACGAAGCTAAAAATAGACTCCAAAAATGAACTGAAATCACGGGCTATTTCTAGTTGCTAAAATGTAATTCAGTGACTAAAACCCACAAGCCTTCAATCATGATGAAGAAGCTTTAAATGTTATACTATTATCAGTATCTCTATCCCATCGAGGATAAACGTATATCTCCAATCCTCTAGCCAACATTAAAAAAAAATTGACACTTCATGATATCTCCTTTTTCATAAAATATTTAAAACAACAAGATAATGAAGTGCCGGGTGTTACATCGATTTTCCTCATGCAACCAGGTGTAAGGAACTGAAAGAATCCCGCAATCTGAAAAAACTTCAGACTCATGTTCGGAAAATCACCTCGTTGTTTTCTCCTGAGTTAATGTTGCGGGAACAACTTAACCAAGAGCATAAACATTGAGTCGACCAAAC
>JABIBH010000149.1 GCA_018652925.1 bacterium
AAGTCTGGAACCATTTCCTCAACAAGTTTGCGTTTCAGCTCAAGCAGCTCTTCAGCAGTAGGGATACGAGTAAATCCACCTGGGACACAGGTAATTGGATGAACTGCACGGCCACCAATTACATCACCCATGTCGTTTGCAAGGCGCTTCATTCTCTGCGCTCTGACAACAACTTCAGGATGTGTACCAATCAGTGGAAATACAGAACCAACGTTCAAAAAGTCAGGAGCTGCCAGGAAATACGCATGCAGTATATTTGACTGCAAGGTTGCACCATGAGTCAACAGCTTGCGCAGTTGAATAGTTTGCCAGCTGACTTCCAATCCCAATGCATCTTCAGTTGCTTTCAGAGAAGCAATCTGATGACCAAGTGAACAGATACCACAAATACGCGATGTGATGATTGCTGCTTCGTGGAAGCTGCGACCTTTCAACATCGCTTCGAAGTACCTTGGAGCCTCAACAATTTCCAGTTGAGCTTTCTCCAACACTCCCTCTTTCATATTGACAACAATGTTGCCGTGTCCCTCAACTCTTGTGAGGTGTTTAACCTTAATATCCAGGTTGGTGCTCATCTCTGAACCCCCTCAAGCTGATTGACGTTGTATAATTGAAGTCGTTTACGAGCTTCATCAACAGAGAGACCATGTTTTACCAGAATCTCTTCCATACCTGCGATGTTGGCATCGGTCACAAGACCACGACAACCGGTGCAGTACTGACCAAAGCTTGGGCAATGAGCATCACAACCGGCTACTGTTACCGGTCCAAGACAGATCATTCCCTTTTCGTAAACACACTCATTTTCCTTGAGCTTACATTCAACACAAACTGCATAGTCAGGTTTGACTGGTTCCTGGCCACGCACAAGTGCGGTGAACAGTTTCAGGAACTCAATCTGAGTCATTGGGCAACCACGAACTTCGTAGTCAACCTTTACAACAGCAGAAAGTGGCAGCGCAGGAAGTGTTGGGAAAAGATATTTGTCTTCGCCGTAACCTTCTTCTCTGACCTCTTCAATTGGTTGAATGTTTTTCATTGCATTGATGCCACCAAGTGTTGCGCACGAGCCAAGTGAAACAAGCACTTTGCACTTACGACGCACTTCATGGATTCGCTCAATACAATCCGGAGTAGACAGTGAACCTTCAACAAAAGCGATGTCGTATTCATCAACACGATCATCCATCGCCTCGCGCCATTCCACAATATCCACATGAGCCAGAATATCCAGCAGCTCATTTTCAAAATTCAGTTTATTTAACTCGCAACCTTCACATCCTGTAAAATCGAAGATCGCTACTCTTGGTTTATTAGCCATTATAGCGCCTCCTGTAAGTCTGCCAGGTCTGGGTAATGATAAACTGGGCCGTCCTGGCAAACATAGGAACTGTTGATTTGACAGTGCCCGCATTTACCGACGCCACATTTCATTCTACGTTCAAGTGACATGTAAATATTTTCTTCTGGCATGCCCTTGGAATTAAGAGAAAGCAGAACAAATCGATACATAATTGGAGGTCCAACTATGACACATTTTGTATTCTCAAGATCCAGATCAAGTCCAGGAATCATGGTTGTAATAACACCAGTGTTTCCTGTCCAGTCATCGGAACCGGAATCTACAGTTACGTGGTACTCAACTTTTGGATCATCGGTCCATTGTTGCAGTTCATCGGTGAACAGCAAGTCCTTGTCGGTTTTTGAGCCGTAAAGAATTATCAATCGACCAAAGTCATCACGATTATCAAGCACATAATTAATTAGCGAGCGCACTGGAACAAGTCCGATACCACCAGCTACAATCATTACATCTTTACCTTTGAAATCGTCGACATTGAAACCGCTGCCAAATGGGCCACGGATGCCGACTTTTTCTCCTGCTTCCATTCTGTGAAGTACATCGGTGAGCATTCCAACATTGCGGATGCCCAACTCAAATGTGCCTTTACGGGTTGGAGAAGAAGAAACTGAGAATGGTGCTTCACCAACACCAAACAGAGACAGTTCAACAAACTGTCCAGGGTCATGCTCAAGATCTACTCCGCCAGGCAGAGTGATTTCAAACAGTTTTTCCATTGGAGACAATTGTTTGACTCCTGTAATTTCAGCCATCACCGGGAAATATAAATCTTTCATCATCATCCTCCTTAAACTGGAGCCACAGTGGCTTGTTCGTGGTCTTGGACCAGCTTGTTGACGATATTGACGATGCTTATCTTGGCAGAACAGGAAGCAGTGCATCGGCCACAGCCTACACACCACGGTTGTCCGGTTTTGTCAGAGATATACTTGAATTTACGGTAAACACGATGGCGTTGGCGTGCGGCAAGTTCCTCGCGGAAAACCTCACCACCAGCAACTTCACTGAAATCACGAGTCATACATGCATCCCAGTGACGCTCTCGTTGACCAACAGTTGCAGTAACATCGACACCATCTTCAACATTGAAGCAATAGCAGGTTGGGCAAACCATATTACAGGTTCCACAGCCAACACACTCTTTGGAAGTTTCTTCCCACACTTCATTGTCCCAGGCGTTATCAAAAACTTCTGAAAGTTTTCCCTGTGGAACATAGATGTGTTGATTGAAGTCAGCTGCAGCAGGGATGTCGGAATTAAATTCAGACATCTCGAAGCCGCTCAACAAAGATTCACCAGCAGGAGTGAACGCTTCAACTGCATAACCATTTTCAACAGCAAAAAGGAAAACATCAAAGCCGTCTGCATCATTTGGATTGATTCCAACTGAGCCTGAGAAGTGCCATTGATCTGGAGCAAAAGTTACTCCAACAAATAGTGCACCTTCCCTGCGCTTAAGATAATTTTTCTCAGGATTGCCTTCTGAAAAATTGTGATCCAGTTTGAATACTGCCTGAAGGTCATAGCTATGAACTCCCAGGAATATTGCATCGACAGGATCAACAGTTGGCTCAGCAAAAGAGTTGTCAGTTAAACTGAAACTCAGCAACTGCTCTCTTGGTGGCATGAAATACTTTTTAACAGAGTGTAAGGTTCGCGTGTAATCAAGCATTACAGATGCAGGATCTGAAACTTGCTCAAACGCAAAAGAGTTAGTACCTCGCTTGTGCGGTGCAAAAACATTTTTCTGCTTCTGCAAATGCTCAATGAAAGTAATAACCTTGTCCTCTGTCAGCAGGAATCGAGTCATTTATAAACTCCTGGTTAAGGGACCGACAGACGAAAAAAACTGTCTCAAAAACAAATGTTTACAATTATACCGAACCTGTCAAGAAATAAACATTACTTTTAGTAATCTTTTTTAAAACCGCTTTTTATAAATACCCCGATAGTCTGTATATATTCTGGGTGTTGCGGATAACTAGCTATTAATACAAGACTTAACTTCACCTGTTATAATAATCACAAAAAAAAGGCCCACCCCCGTTAAGGAGCAGGCCTCAATATCGATTTGATATTTTATGCTTACATTTTCACCAGCATAGGAGCGATAACAACTGAGATAACGCTCATGAGCTTGATTAAAATATTAAGGCTTGGACCAGCTGTATCCTTGAACGGATCGCCAACTGTATCGCCAACAACTGCGGCGTGGTGAGCATCGCTACCCTTGCCACCGTGAGCTCCACCTTCAACATATTTTTTGGCATTGTCCCATGCACCACCAGCGTTTGACATAAAGATTGCCATCAATACACCACTAGCTGTAACTCCTGCGAGCATTCCACCAAGCATGGCTGGTCCACCAAGGAATCCAACAGCAACAGGTGCCAGAACTGCAAGCAAACCAGGAACAATCATTTCCTTGATAGCTGCAGCAGTTGAGATATCAACACAGCGACGGAAGTCAGCAGTTGCTTTACCTTCCATCAGGCCATCGATCTCACGGAACTGACGACGTACTTCTTCAATCATTGAGAAAGCAGCGCGGCCAACAGCATTCATCGCGAAACTTGAGAACAGGAATGGCAACATTGCACCAAGCAACAGTCCAACCAGAACTATAGGTTCCATTATATCAATTGACTTAAGACCAACAATCTGTTGGAACGCAGCAAACATAGCAAGTGCAGTAAGTGCAGCAGAACCGATTGCAAAACCTTTACCAATAGCAGCAGTAGTGTTCCCAACTGCATCAAGTTTATCAGTTCTTTTACGAACTTCTTCACCAAGACC
>JABIBH010000150.1 GCA_018652925.1 bacterium
CGCGTCGTTCTCTTTGCAATCGAACTGTAATGTTGTACCGCTCTCTGCCCTCAACTGTGGTGCTGACTTTTTTGCCACCAACTGCAATTGCCAGAGTTTCATGAATATCGTGGACGGTTAGTCCGTATCTTGCTGCGGCATCTCTGTCGATTTCAACTTCCAGATATGGCTTTCCAACAATTCTGTCTGCCGCAACTGTGGCCGGATTGATTACATCTACTTTGCGCAGCGCTGCTTCAATTGCAATGGCAGCAGTCTCCGCATCTTCAATTGTTGCCGATTGAACTCTGACTCCCATTGGAGCACGCATTCCACTTTGCAACATCACAATCCTGGTTGCGATTGGTTGCAATTTTGGTGCGCTGGTTGTACCCGGCAGCTGAGCAGCTTTTACAATTTCATCCCAGATGTCATCGGGAGTATGAATATGATCTCGCCATTGCCTGACACTGTTTCCATCTTCATCAATACCGTATTCAGGATGATAAGTAATAACAGTTTCAATCATCGAAAGTGGTGCAGGGTCCAGAGCAGATTCCACTCGACCAATTTTACCGACAACTTCATCCACTTCAGGGACAGTTGCGATTGCCATATCGATTTTACTGAGAACATCTGAAGATTCTTCAACACCAGCATGAGGCATTGTTGTCGGCATGTACAAGAATGAGCCTTCATCTAGTGGGGGCATAAACTCTCTGCCCAATCCACTCCAGATTACGCCACCTGCAATTACAGCAACTAGTGGTAGAATCAGAAACAGGGCTTTGTGATCAAGACACCAGGTGAGAACTGGCACATACAGTTTGAGCATCAATTTGAACAGTAAAAGCAACCCGCCAACCAGAACAACTGTGAACAAAAGATTGAGCGGGAAAATTACAAGTTTGCCAAGTGGTTGCCACCACATTGCCAGAACAATTACTACCAAAACAACCAGAACTGGAATCACAAGTTTTTTCAACTGTGCAGGGATCTTCATTCCAACCGGAGCCCATTTTCTACTCCAGAAAATGTTTGCAACAACTGGTATGAGCGCCAGTGAAACCAGCAACGCACCACCAAGAGCGAAAGTCTTGGTCCACGCCAATGGCCTGAACAGTTTGCCTTCACTTGCAACCAGTGTGAACACGGGCAGGAAACTGACGATGGTTGTTGCAACTGCAGTTACAACTGCACCAGCTACTTCGCGAGCTGCATTTGCTATTGTATCGCGTCTGCAGGCATCGGGGCTGGCTTCATCAAGTCGTCGAGTTATATTTTCGGTCAGAACAATTGCCATATCGACCATTGTTCCAATTGCAATTGCAATACCACTGAGCGCAACAATATTTGCATCGACGCCAAATATTTTCATTGCAACAAAGCAGAACAAAACAGCAAGCGGCAACATTCCGGCAATCAGAATTGAGCCACGCAACCTGCCGACCATTACCAGCACAACCAAGAGTGTAACCAGAATTTCACCAGACAAAGCGTGATGCAAAGTGTCCAATGTTTCCTGAATCAGACCTGATCGATCATAAAACGGAACTACTGTTACCTTGCTGACAGTGCCATCTTCGAGTGTGATTTCCGGCAATGAAAGTGCGATGCTTTCAATCTTAGCTTTTACACTTTCAATAACTTGCATCGGATTGGCGCCGTATCGAACTACAACTACACCACCAACTGCTTCGACTCCGCCTTTATCAAGTAAACCTCTGCGTTGAGCAGGGCCGGTTATTACATTGGCTACATCGGCAACTGTGATTGGGATGTTGTCTGTGACTTTTATTACGCTCGACGCAATATCGCCAGTTCCTTCAACAAAGCCGATGCCACGCACCAGATATTCCACTCGATTTATTTCCATTGTTCGCGCACCAGTTTCAACATTGGCTTTGCGAACTGCGTTTACAACCTGTTGCAGAGTGATGTTGTGAAACCGCAATGCATCGGGGTCAACTTCAACCTGATACTCACGAACATATCCACCAACAGAAGCAACTTCACTGACTCCAGGCACTGATTGCAAAGCATATTTCAGATGCCAGTCCTGAATAGACCGTAAATCATCAAGGCTCCATCCAGAAGCCGGGTTGCCATTGCTGTCTCTACCTTCAAGTGTGTACCAGAAAACCTGACCAAGAGCAGTTGCATCAGGGCCAAGAGTTGGACGTACATTGTCTGGCAACATTCCCACAGGAAGGCTGGCCAGTTTTTCCAGAAGTCGTGAACGGGAATCGTAAAAATCAGCATTGTCATTGAAGATTACATAAACTGATGAAAAGCCGAGCATTGAAAAACTGCGAACAGTTTTTACATCGGCAAGACCGGTCAATGCAGTTGTCAGTGGATAGGTAATCTGGTCTTCAATATCACGCGGTGAACGCCCGGGCCACTCGGTAAAAACAATCTGCTGATTCTCCCCGATATCAGGTATTGCATCAACAGGCACAGGATTGCGCGGCAAGTCCAGACCATATTCAAATGGTGCAAAAATCAGTCCGCCAAGAATCAGCAATACAGTCAGCATGATTACAATTGGCCGATGCTCCATTATGAATCGGAAAAACGGGTGATTCATTTTCCACTCGCTTCTGCTGATGGCTTGATTGCTGCCTGTTCACTTCCACATCGCAACATGCTTGCGCCATAATACG
>JABIBH010000151.1 GCA_018652925.1 bacterium
AGAATCTTTCCCCCGCCTAAACAGGCCAAGAACTCCAAAGGCAAGAACAACACTCCAACCTGGCCAAATTGGCAGACGCAACAGAGGTGACCAATCTCGCCATGGATATATGAACTTGTTATTCGAACGTTCCCCTTCTCCGAGAAGCATTTTCAATTTATGAGCATACAATTTCAAGGCATCTGTTGGTTCATCGACCAGGTATTTGAGTCCTTGTGTATAGAACCATCGATCAACTTGTGAAGGTCTCAGGCTTTTTCCGGTAGAGTTCTCAGCCATGGCAATTGAATCTTCATAACCACCCTGCCAGGTAGCTCTGGTCCCGGGGACAATTGCAGTCCTGCCATCTGAATCGATGTTGTTTCCAATAAAAAAGTTTACTCCGCCCTGACTGGCAATAGGTACAAAGTCGCCACCACGAATTATATTACTGGTCGTAACAGGCAATACAGGAATCAACAATCCTGCGAACAAAATCATGAGGCTTGATTTAAGTGAAAACTGTTTCCAGAGATACCAGATTATTGCAGGGAAAATTATCAGAATGTTCGGGCGGGTGATTGCGCTTAACCCAAATACAAAACCGATCAGCAAAAGTTTTTTCCAACCTGGTTTTTCATCTGAAAGCAACAACCATATCAAGCACAAATTCAATGTAACAGACAGTGAGACAATTAGAAGTTCAGCAGAAAACCAGATACTGGTCCATAGGCATGCCAACAAAATGCCAGCAAAGTATCCAGCTCTGTTTCCCCATATTTTTGTTGCGGATAACCCTGCCAGACCGGCACCACATGCTGAAATTGCAACATGTACCATTTGTACAGGAAATCGTGAGGCATCAAATATTTTATAAAGTAGCCCAAGAAAATATGGATAAAGTGGTGCTCTGAAAAATGGTTCGGCAGGTGGCCAGGTCCCATTCAAAAGGCCTCGAGCCCAGCTATCGTGAACTGCCGCATCCATTATTGGCCTTGTAAACAACGGATTGTCACTCATAAAAAACAAATGAAGCATTCTAAGGACAAATGCAATCAATGTCACAATTATAAAAACAGACTTGTTGCTGTGCTGAAACGTTCTGATCGACAAATGAAATTCCTCTCAAACGACACTTTTGACTTTGAATATCCTCATACAGAGCTTAACTCTTGTAATTGTCCTTGCCAAGTCATGAAAAAAGGCTTTTCATAACTGATGTTAAGCAAACAATCGATTCACAAGCTGGAGCAATCATGAGACTATCGCCGGATAAAATTGACTACATAGCAGAACTGATTCTGGAAACTATTGAAGGTACACCTTCTCTACATATTCAGACAAACAGTGACTTGGTATATCGTGTAATTGCCGATACAATATACGATAATATCAAAGCTGAAGAAGAGCTGGATGAGCAGGTCAGTGAACTAATTAATCAACATAGTGGCGAAGTAAATGCTATGGAAATGGATGTTGGTTCCCTGCGCAACAGTATGAAAAGAGAGCTTGCTAAAAAACAAGGATTTATCCTTTAGAAAGGGTCTGAAATGAGACTGTCAGAAGAACGAATCAAATATATTTCAGATATGATCCTTGAGACTCTACTTAATGAGGAACATATCGACCTTGAAATTGATGAAGATCGATTTCAATTCATACTTGAAAATCGATTTATTGAAATATTGAAAATTGAAGATGAAATTGATGAAGAGGCAGCTGCCTGGATGCATACCAACAAACCATACATGGACGATGGCTCCAATGAGTTCCTTGTTGAGATCGAAAAAATTAAAAAAGATCTAGCCGCATCAAAAGGTTATGTCCTCTATTGATTCATCGGGAGGAAACACACTGCGACTTTTAATTGTTACCCCTTACCTGCCACACTCCAGAGTTGGTCATGGTGGGGGTACTTCTGTAAGAGCCCTCGTTACTCAAATGGCAAAGAGACATGAAGTTACTCTTTTTTCTTTAGTTCGCCCTGGAGAATCCGGGCTGATTTCAGAAGTCGAGTCAGAACTTAATATAAATATCATTCCCTACTACTTTGCCGACATACGATCAAAATGGACAAAATGGCCTAGGTTAATCTCCGACAGGGCTTTTTCACTGTTAAAATCTTTTTTTTCTGGTTATCCGTATTATGCCGAAAAATACAGTTCAAAACACATTGATAATAAATTATTAGATGCAGTTAAAGCAATTAAACCCGATGCCATTCATGTTGAATATCTTCAAATGTCATTGCTTTTGCGAACTCTCATCAAAGCAGAATCATGCTTGAAACCAAACATTCCAGGCCTATTTATTGGTACCCACGAACTAGGCTCGCTACCAAGACAGAGAAAACTCCAAAAGACGCGCAACCCCTTTAAGAGCCTGGCGTTAAGGCATCAAGAAGCCGCCTGGAGAATGCTGCAAGTAGATGTCACAGATTGGGCCGACTGTACATTCTGTGTCACTGATCAGGATCGTGATTTGCTGACTGAAGATGGAGGGAAAAACTGTAGAACAATTCCCCTTGGTATTGATACTGACTTGATACAGACAGTGTGGGAATCTTCCGATTCAAAGAACCTGCTTTTTATCGGTAGTTTTGAACATCCGCCAAATAGAACATGTGCAAAGTTTCTTATTGACAAAATATGGCCAAATGTTGCCCAATATAATAATGAGAGCAAACTGATTCTTGCTGGAAGAGGTTCACAACAGTTTCTGAAAAGTTGTAACTCCGTTCCGGCTTCAGTAAATGCCCTCGGATTTGTAGAAAATCTTGCAAAGTTGTACAACAAGTCACAACTTTTCATTGCACCTCTTCTAGATGGGGGTGGAATCAAGATTAAGATTCTTGAAGCGATGGCTTACGGTATTCCAATTGTAACCACGCCGATAGGAGCAGAAGGTATTGTTGATCAGAGTGATGATGCTCTTTTCATATCGTCTCCGGACGGTTCATTTGCAGATTCAGTTTTGCAAGCCCTGAATGATCCGGAGGAAGCTGCCAGACGTGCAATAAAGGCCAGGAAGGTCATTGAGCAACGTTTTGGCTGGTCGGCGATCGCGGATGAGCTGACCAAATTGTACGAGACAATGTAAAGCAAATCGGATCTCGATTGGTTTTGCTGAATCTCAATTTCTCATGGAGGAGACCGCAATGTTTAAAAGATTGATGCTACTAGTTGGCGCCTTGGCCGTTCTGGTTGGAATGGGCATGATGACAACAACCGCTATGGCTGACGATATCACTGGTGATATCTCCTACCGCTGGATGGGCTGGGATAACGAGGACTATGATAGTGATCTTGATGATGACTATTCATTCAGTGCCATGCGCTCCCGCTTTGGATTTGTAGGCGCTGTAGGTGAAAATGCTGCTTACGACTTCACTCTTCAAAATTACACTGAACTTGGTGATGGTACTAATGGAGTCAACTCCTTGTACAAAGCAACTTTCACACTAAATAATTTCTTTATCGATGGCTTTGATATGACCTTTTGTCGTTCTCCATTGTCCTATGGTAACGAACGTGTTTTTGGTGTTGA
>JABIBH010000152.1 GCA_018652925.1 bacterium
CTTCACCAAAGCTACTTGCTGCCGATGCGAGATGTCCCTCTTGTTCCAGAGCTAGTCCAAGGTTGTTATGGAAACAGGCTTCGCTGGAATCTAGTGTGACTGCTTTTGCCAATGGGGCAGAAGCTTTGTCGTAATCGCCGTCCATGATGTATAGAAGACCAAGGTTGTTCAAAGCCCATGCATCATCAGGATCTGCAGTCAGGATTTCGTTGTAAACCGCAAGTGCTTCTTCAGTGCGCTGCAGTTCTCCGTATGTTCTAGCAAGAACTCTTAATGCTGCGCTGTCATTGCTCCGAAGGGCAACAGCATTTTCAATGTTTATAAGTGCGTCCGATGCTTCGCCTTGTTCTAACTGAACTCTAGCCAGGTTGACCATGCTTTTGAAGTGATCAGGTTTGATTACAAGAGCTTCTGTAAGTGCATCGTTTGCAGCTTCAAGTTCATTGTTTTTCCAGCTTGCAAGACCTAGCATGTAGAATCCCCATGCATTTTGTGGTCTGCGATCTGTATAAACATTGAACAGTTCAGAAGATTGGCGATAACGCTTGTCAAAATATGCTTGCTCTGCATCTGCATAGATTATCGATGCGGGTGTGCTGTCTGTGTAAAGTGTTCTGCGGTCAAGACTGTTTTCAGCAACAGCTATGACCTCAACTTCAACAACAGTTTCAGGAACAACAGGTACAACAGGAGCAATTTCTGTTATCTGCTCAACTACGGTTGTCGGGATTGCGACTTCAACTTCATTGTCATTCATTTTAACTCCAACGCCTATTGCGATGGCTAAAACTAAAACGAACATTACTGATGCTTCCAGGAATCCGATTCCATTTGAGTTGACTTTTTTCATGACTTTCTCCTCTGTTTGTGAATGAGTAACCGAACTTCTGCTACTCATTTTGCAAGTTGAAAGCCATCAATGGCAATAATACCGATAGACTTGATAACGGTATGTGTATCACTATGTTAGAGGTGTGGCGAAGATGATACTAAATATATATAATTCAATTATGTGTTCATTTGTACACAAACTATTGTGTTTGATGCTACACAATTACTTCAACCCGAGCCGTTTCATTATCTTTGTCAGGCTGGAGTGATCGGCCAATTCAAGTTCTCTTGCTGTGTTGGTCAGATGCCAGTCATTGCGCTCCAGGGCAGATGTCAGAATCTGTATTTTAGCTGCTGTCACCTGATATTCAAATGAGCCTGAATTGCTGGCCAAAGCTGAGCCGGTGATTTCAACAGGGAGATGTTTCATCTCAACAATATCACCGTCGCAATTGAAAACCATTCTCTCCACAGCATTAATCAGTTCACGCACATTATTCTGTTTCCAGTTGTAGGCCATCAATGCCTCCATCGCTTCTTTAGAAACAGTTTTGAATTTGCATGACATTTCTTCACAACTCGATTTCATAAAGTGATTCACAAGCATCGGTATGTCACTTAGTCGATCTTGCAATGGAGGAATATTCAGTACATGAGTGTTAAGTCGATAAAGGAGATCCTGTCTGAATTCACCTCGGGTAACTTTTTCTTCCAGGTTTTGATGAGTTGCAGCAACTACCCGCACATCGATTTCTATATCTTTGGTTCCGCCAACTCGTCTTATCGTTTTATTCTCCAATACGCGCAGAAGTTTTGCCTGGGCTTCAAGAGGGAGTTCTCCAATTTCGTCGAGGAAAAGAGTACCACCATCGGCAAGTTCAAATGCACCTGGTTTCTGATTGTCAGCACCAGTGAACGCCCCTTTTTCATGACCAAACAGAGTGCTTTCAATTAACTCTGACGGGATTGCAGAACAGAGAACAATCTCAAGCGGCTTATCGTTTTTATCTGAGCTGAGCCGATGCAATTCTGCTACAACAAGTTCTTTTCCAGAGCCACTTGCCCCTGATATTAGAACCGATTTTTTCAAGGGAGCCAGTTTTTTAATATCGGTTTTCAGCTTCAGCATTGCTTTACTTTTGCCAAGTAGCTGTGTTTTACTGGCCAGTCGATTGCGTAGTTCTGCATTGTCTTTTTCAAGCTTTGCCATATCAAGGGCGTGTTTAATATTCTGCAATACACTTTCAATGGGATCTGATTTATCAACAAACCCGAATGCACCCAACCGTACGGCTTTAATGCAACTCTGATAGTTTCCAGTGCCAGTATAGACAATTACAGGCGTTGTATCTGCACGTGACTTCATATCACGGAGCACATCAAACCCATCGGCACGTGGCATTTCCAGATCAAGAATTACACAATCAAAATTGCTTTCCGTTAACTTTTCAATAGCATCTTTGCCATCAAAGGCAGTATCGGTTTTGTACTTTGTCAGGCGACTGATATCGTACTGATATGATTCACGCATCCCGGCAACATCATCGACGATCAGAATTTTAGCCATCGCTGTTTTCTCCTGCTGGAAGAGGAATTGAAACTGTGAAAGTCGAACCTTTGCCAGGTTCAGATTGAACTTTTATAAACCCGTTGCAATCATTGACCAGTCTTTTAACAATGGAAAGTCCAAGCCCGGAGCCTTCTTTTCTAGTCGTGAAAAAATGATTGAAAACCTGGTCGATTGTTTC
>JABIBH010000012.1 GCA_018652925.1 bacterium
GAGTGCATGATTTACAGTGGCATTGGCGTAAACACATACCGTTTGCAAACAAAACCAGCTATGGTTACTGTATCTGGTGGTGTTTTTGAAGCTATTGAGGCATCTGGCAAAACTGCTGAAGTTGTGCCTGTTTCGGTTGATATTCAGGCACCTAAACTGACTGTCATCGAAGAGAAAGGGAAGAGGGCTGTTGGAAAACGTTTGGAAGATGCCCCTGTAATTGTAGATGTTGGGCAGGGTTTCAAAGAACGTGAAGATGTTGGCATGGCTGATGAGTTAGCCGAACTCTTGAGCGGTCAGGTTTCTTGCTCTCGACCTATTTCCTCCGAACGAGACTGGTTCCCCGAATGGATTGGTCTATCTGGTGCTCAGTTATCCCCGGATTTATGCTTCACTGTAGGAACATCAGGAGCCATTCAACATATGATTGGTATCCGCAATTCAAATATCATTGTTGCTGTCAATAATGATGAATACGCTGGCTCGCATTATCAGGCTGATTATGGTGTTGTCGCAGATTTATATGAATTTCTACCTGCGCTTATTGAAGCCATTAAAAAACGATCAGTTCAATTGAAGTAAATATCTGATATTTAAGAAAAAAGGAGATTCAAAATGACAAAGAAAAAAATAGGTGTTATGGGTGGCGGTATTTTAGGAACAAACGTCACTCACTTTCTCAGTCAATACCCCGATGCTGAGGTTATTCTCTTTGAGAAAAACACAATTGGTTCGGGCACAACGGCAAAATCAGCCGCTACGCACTGTTTGATTGATGACTCTGTTGCCCATGAGTTTTGGTCGGTGCGTTTGTTTGGTTTTGAATTTTACGTCGGACTTGAAGAGGAAGAGCCAGGTTCAGCCGGTTTTGAAAAGACAGGCACCTTAATTGTTGCCCCTTACGAAGAATACGAAGATTATATCCTTCAAGCAGTTGACCTTACAATTGCATCAGGTTACGAAGCTAAATATATGCGTGATCCTGAAGAAATCCTTGAAATTATTCCCGACCTTAAACTAGATGGAATTCTAGGCGCGGGTTGGTGTCCAGATGATGGTTTCTTTGATGCAACCATGATTTCAAATACACTGGCTCGCAAAGCGCGTGAAGCTGGCGTGCAAGTACTCATTGGTACTGAAGTTCAAGCAATCAATGTAAAAGATGGAAAAGTTACTGGTGTTGAAACCAACAAAGGGCACTTTGATTTAGATGTATTAGTAGATGCCTCTGGTCCATGGACAAAATTCAACGGAAAGAAAGTTGGCATTGAACTTCCCATCTGGCATACCAAAGCCGAAGTCTTCATCCTTAACCCAACTGAAAAATTGGGCTATGAATTCCCCGTGCTCAAATACCCGCGTTTTTACGCCCGTAAAGACAAAGACAATGTGTTCATTTGTAAAGCCCATCTCACAATGGACTTGAACAATCCTGAACATGCTGGTGTCTGGAACCCAGACGAATTGCCGCTTACCGGTGGCACAGATCCCTATTTCTGGGATTTCCTCTCAGAAGAGTTGATGGAGCATTATCCACGTCTGCTAGAAGCCTCACTGGACAATGATTGGGTTGGCTACCGTGCTGAACCCGCAGATTATTTGCCCGTTCTTGGCGAGACACCCGTAGAAGGCTATGTGCTAGCAATTGGTGCTGGCGGCAACGGTGTTATTGAAGGACCTACCATTGGACGTGACATCGCAAAATATGTTATGACCGGCGAGAAATCCTGGTATGTAAAACGCCTGCCTCTTAGCCGCTTTGATGAAGATGGCGAAGTTCGGATGGTTGGTTTGCAGAAGTAGTAGCACTTTATATTTTGATCACTAAAATGCCAAATTTCCGTGAGGTACATTTTGTTGTGCCTCACGGTTTTTTTGGAATGTTATAAGGAAACAATAAATGAGCAGTGAATTGAAAAAAACTGAGTTATATCAATGGCATGTTGACCACGGCGGTCGTATGGTTTCCTTTGCCGGTTGGGAAATGCCGGTACAGTACCCCACCGGACCCACAAAAGAACATCAGGCAACTCGCGAAGCGGCGGGATTATTTGATATCGACCACATGGGACAAATTGAAGTGCGTGGACCAGATTCCGAAGCATTTGTTAATTGGATTGTTACTTATGATGTCAGCAAGCTGAAAGCCCTCGACGCGCATTACGCGCTATTTTGCTATGCAGACGGCGGCACAATTGACGATTTATTTGTTTACCGACTTCCAGACCCCGACGATTCTGGGCAGGATTATTTCTTTCTAGC
>JABIBH010000153.1 GCA_018652925.1 bacterium
AATTCCTGACTTTGCGATGGGTGAACACGAGTGTCATTTTCACCATGCAGAATCAGGATGGCACTTTTGCTGTATTCAGCCCAGGTAATTGGACTGCGTTCATGCATCAAGTCACGCATATTGCGTACCGGTTGTCCCATATGAACTAACTCATCTTCATAAGGGATATCGGTCAGGAATCTTTTTGCAACCAGGTCACTGACTCCAACAAATGGAATTGTTGCTTTAACATATTTTGTAAAGTCAGGGTGAGTACCAAACCACGCAGAGGCGTAGCCGCCGTATGAACCACCGGTCACAGCTACACGGTCGGCATCGGCATAGCCAATTTCAACCAGATGGTTAATCCCATCAGCAACATCCTCAAATTCACCGCCTGCAGGATCTGCAAAGGAGCTGACTGCAAACTCATAACCTCTGCCGGTGCTACCTCTGTAGTTAGGGAAAAATGTTCCGTAACCTTGAGTTGCAGCAACCTGGCCAGGAGATGAATACCAGCTTAACCAGCCGTTGGAAACATTGCTCTCCGGGCCACCGTGAACATCCATAATCAGTGGGAAAGGAGCATCGCCAACTTTCCAACCGAGGGGGAAAATCATCAAACCTTCAATCATCAGTCCATCAAGAGCGTTGTATCTAATCACTTTTTGGTCGGCCAGATCAACATCAGCTAGCCATGGATTGCTATCTGTCAATCGTTCCAGTTTCTTCCCGTTCCATTTGAACAGTTCGCGCTGGTGAGCAGGTGAGCTTGCGCGCAGAATTCTGGTTTTCATTCCAGGGTGACCTGTAAAAGAGATAAAATCCAGACCACATATTTCGGTAGTCAAAAGTTGTTTCATTTTACTACTGTCCCAGTTCATAACTGAGATCGTAGTGTTTATGCCTTCATCGGCTAAAATCATCAATTTGTTATTATCTGCCCAGTGTACAGCACGAATGTGTCCTTCAAAACTGTTATCAGTCAGGCTTTTGATTCTGCTGGCAGGCAGCGTGCGAACATAGCCGTTACTTACAGCATGGTCATCTTTGCTTCTCGCTGCAGTCCAGGCCAGCTTGTCGCCTTTTGGGCTGAATTCAAATGATCCAAGTTTTCCAGGTGGGTTTGCAAACTCAGAGAACTCTCCGGTTTCCAAGTCCAGAAGGAAAATATCCTGGAACATATATTTTTGATCGATCAGTGCTTTTTTACTTGCTCCAAACGCCAACAGTTTCCCAGCAGGGTCAACAGCTATTTGCCAGATTGCCATACCGGTTACCAGTGTGTCCACTTCAGCAGGTTCTGCCGCAAATTCAAAAGCAGTTCGATAAAGGTTTTTACTCTTTAAATTCTCCTCATAATATCGAGGCATATACCCTTCATCTTTGACCTTTTTTTCTGTCTCCGATACAGATTCATTGGCAGTGTAAAAAACAGAATTTCCATCAGCACTCCAGGCGTAAGATGAAATACCTGTTTTGCTATCGGTGACAACTTGAGCTTCACCACCGTTGACTGGAATCACCCAAACTTGAGTTTTCGCTTTTTCGCCACGAGACATTGTGAAAGCAATGTACTTGTCATCAGCAGAAAATTTGGGGCTACCGATATGAACATCGCCTGAAATGAATGGAACTGCTTTGTCTGCATCAAGATCGCGCAAAAACAATGGAGTTTTATATCCACCTTCTTCACCAACAGTTGCAGGAATGGATACTGTGTAAGTAACCATTTTACCACTATGGCTAAGGTCATAAGAGGAGACAAGGCTCATGTCTAGCAGTTGATCTGGTGTCATGCCGTCAGCAAAAACGGCGATGGGGCATAAAGCCACCATCGCCGTAACTGCTACGACCATAAGTCGTAATATCATCAATTAATCCTCGCTTTTGTCAGCAAAGTTCAGGTTGGCCATGTTTTCAAGCATGGTCCAACGTTCATTAACATAATCTTGAGCCATAACTGCAAGTTTAGCAGCAAGCCCTGGATTGCTTTTGTGCAACACACGATACCTGTTTTCAAGCATTGAGTATTCTTCAAGAGGCATTGCAGGCGCCTTGCTATCCAGTTTAAGTGGAGTGCCACCTTCAGCAACTTTACGAGGGTCGAACCTGTAAAGTGGCCAGTAACCGGTTTTAACAGCAAGTTCCTGGTGAGTAAGTCCATCGCCCATATCGTAGCCATGCTCAATACAGTGACTGTAAGCGATAATCAGACTTGGTCCATCATACTCAGCAGCTTCACGAATTGCGTTAACTGTTTGAGCATCTTTTGCACCAAATGCAACTTGTGCCACATACATATGACCGTAACTCATTGCAATCATACCCAGGTTCTTTTTGCCGATTGGTTTACCGGAAGTAGCAAACTTTGCAACAGCACCCAGTGGAGTAGCTTTAGAAGCCTGGCCACCAGTGTTTGAGTAAACTTCAGTATCCATAACCAGGACATTGATGTTTTTGTTGCTGGCAAGAACATGGTCCAGTCCGCCGTAGCCGATGTCGTATGCCCAGCCGTCGCCACCAAATACCCAGACTGATTTAGTTACTAGATAGTCAGCAACTTCAACAAGTCTGCATGCTGCTGTTGAGTCCATTGTTGAAAGTTTTGCTTTCAACTCTGCAACTCTGCCTCGTTGAGCAATGATGCCAGCTTCATCAGATTGATCAGCATTGACCAGGCCATCAACAAGTTCGCTTCCAAGATCGGAGGCTAGTTCGTTAAGTAGTTGGATTGCCAATTCATTTTTCTGATCAACGGCCATACGCATTCCATAACCAAATTCAGCGTTGTCCTCAAACAGAGAGTTACTCCATGCTGGGCCTCTGCCGTTGTCATCGGTTGTGTATGGGGTCGAAGGCAAGTTGCCACCGTAAATACTTGAACAACCAGTTGCATTGGCAACAATCATTCTGTCACCATACAGCTGAGTAATCAGTTTTATATATGGGGTCTCGCCACAACCACTACAAGCTCCAGAGAACTCAAACAGAGGCTCAAGGAACTGGGTTCCTTTGACATTCTGCTTGAAGGCAGTTCTGTCAGGGTTTGGCAAGTTCAGGAAGAAGTCCCAGTTATCGCGTTCAGCAACACGCAGTGGTGGCTGATCTGCCATAAGCAATGCATGGCGCTCTGGGTTCTGCTTGTCTTTTCCAGGGCATACTTCCACACATAGTCTACAGCCAGTACAATCTTCAGGAGCAACCTGGATAGTATATTTTGCGCCTTCAAAGTCTTTGCCTTTGAAGTCCATTGACTGGAATGTCTCAGGAGCGCCATCAAGTTTTTCAGGATCATAAACTTTTGCACGAATTGCAGCATGTGGGCAAACAAATACACACTTGTTACATTGAATACAAAGGTCTTTTTCCCAGACTGGAATTTCCAGAGCGATGTTGCGTTTTTCCCATTTGGTTGTGCCTGTTGGCCATGTTCCATCTGGAGTAAATGCACTGACAGGAAGTTGATCTCCGTTTCCTGCCATCATCATTGCAGTGACCTGTTTTACATGGTCAGGAGCATCATCAACAACAATTGCTGGACGCTCAATAGTAGAAGTAGCAGTTTCAGGAACCGTTACTTCATGCATATTTGCAAGCGATGAATCAACAGCGTCATAGTTCATTTGAACAATTTTGTCGCCTTTGCTTCCGTAGCTCTTTTTGATAGCATCTTTAATACAAGCGATTGCTTCATTGCGCTCAAGTACACCACTGATTGCAAAGAAGCAGGTCTGCATAACTGTATTAATGCGACCACCCATTCCAGCATCCTTGGCAACTTTTACACCATCGATAACATAGAATTTAGCTTGTTTTTCAATCAGGTCTTCCTGCATCTCTTTAGGAAGTTTATCCCAAACCTTATCAGCATCGTAAGGGCTGTTCAGCAGGAATGTTCCGCCTTTGGAAAGTTTGCTAATCATATCAAATTGCTCAACGAATGACCATTGGTGACATGCCAGGAAGTTTGCCATCG
>JABIBH010000154.1 GCA_018652925.1 bacterium
CCAACTGAGAGGAGCATATCTAGCTCACGGCGCGAAGGAGTAGGGCTGACCTCATTGGCCAGTGCAGCCAATTCATTAGTAGTTTGTCCCATTGCACTCACTACTATTACTAGGCGGAATCCAGAAGAATGTTTTGTGTGGATATCATTGGCAATGCTTTTGATTCGATCAACTGAAGCAAGAGAGGAGCCACCATATTTTCTGACAAGAATTGGTTTTGGAGTTTGATTTGAAGAACTGGTCATATCTCCTCGTAGGGTCTGTAGTTAGTTTAGTCTAGAATATGGTCGCAACAGTTCATGTTCAAGGTAAAAAGTCTGGCAAGATAGTATAAATCGGTTGCCCAGCTTGAAGTAGTCTGTTAATTTCAAAAAATCTCCTAGTTTGAGGCATTATGCTTGAAGCAACCACGAGTTTTCGATTTGATGCAAAATCTGGTGATAGAAGCCAGATTGAAATACGAAGTCGGTTGATGCAATTGGGACCTAAAGCGCTCTCTGAGGGGGAGTTGATTGCGCTTGTTTTGTCTGACGGGGGTAGTCAATCAGCGGCAGTTACGGCTGAAGAGCTACTTGCCAGACATCATGATTTAGGTAGTTTATCAAAACTGAATCCTGTGTTACTTTGCCAAGAGCCAGAAGTTGGTTATGTTCGTGCTACCAGAATGATTGCAGCTTTTGAACTCGGGATACGATGCAATGGAATTAAATGCAGACAAGCGCTGACTGTCCATGGTCCTGAAGATCTTACTTCCTTATTGTATTCTGAAATGCATGGACTGGATCGAGAACATTTTGTAGCTTTGTACATGGATACAAGACATAGATTAACAGGGCATCAGACGATCTCCGTTGGTTGTTTGAATGCCTCGATAGTACATCCACGAGAAGTATTTCGTGGAGCTGTGACCAGAGGAGCTGCTGCTCTGATTGTTGCTCATAACCACCCATCCGGGTGTTCGCAGCCCAGCAGGGAAGATTTGAATCTTACTGCAAGGCTGTCTGAATGTGGAAGATTGTTGGGGATTGAACTCCTTGACCATATGATAATTGGAGATACAGAATTCACAAGCCTTCGACAGTATGGTTGGCCTGATGATTCTACTGATGGTGGGTATTTACCGAATTATGACGAAGGGTCGTAAAAATGTTTTCCTGGCTGAATAATCTGTTTTCAAATGATATAGCCATCGATCTTGGCACAGCCAACACACTTGTGTATATCAAAGGTAAAGGTATAGTACTTGATCAACCTTCTGTTGTAGCAATCGATAAAGCAACACGTAAAGTATATGCAGTTGGAAGTGAAGCTAAAGCGATGATTGGTAAAACTCCTGATAATATTGAGGCTATCAGGCCTTTGAAAGATGGAGTTATTGCTGATTTTGAAGTTACAGAATATATGCTCAGAGAATTTATAAGGCTGGCGCAAAAGAAACGTCACTTTGTTGCCCCTCGGATTGTTATTTGTGTTCCTTCAGGTATTACTGAAGTAGAAAAACGTGCCGTCAGGGATTCAGCAAAGCATGCTGGGGCCAGAGAAGTATTTCTTGTAGCAGAGCCTATTGCTGCAGCGATTGGCGTGGGATTGCCCGTTGATCAGCCCAGTGGAAATATGATAATCGATATTGGTGGTGGAACAACTGAAATAGCGGTGATTGCTTTAAACGGTATCGTTTGTGATACCAGTATTCGTGTTGGCGGTGATGAACTTGATGAAGCCATTGTTGGTTACATTAAAAAGAACCACAACATGTTAATCGGTGATCAAACTTCGGAGCATATTAAAAAAGCAATTGGATCAGCTTTCAAACTTGAAAATGAAGAAGAGATGGAAGTTAAAGGTTTGGATCAAGTTTCCGGTATTCCAAAAATCCTGAAAGTATCGACTTTGGAAATCAGGGAAGCGTTGCAAGAACCAATTCAGGCAATCGTGGCAGCATTGAAAGAGGCATTGGAAAATACTCCCCCGGAATTGGCTGCTGACATAAAAGATCGCGGGATTGTTATGACAGGTGGTGGCGCTATGTTAAGAGGACTTCCTGAACTTCTCAGAGAACATACCGACCTCCCGATTAATCTCATGGATGACCCGTTGTTCTGTGTTGTTCTTGGTACCGGTAAGATACTGGATGACTTTGACAAGTATCGGCCGGTCATCATGAGAGGGACAAACTATTAATTCAAAGTGGAGTTGTAGATGCCGCTAAGCCAAAATTCCAAATCTACTACAAGTAGTACTTTAACTTTGGGAATATGCCTGTTTATTTCATTGGTTTTGCTTGTACTGCCGCTTGAACGAAAAGTTATCGTTGCAGATATGCTGAGCGATATTCTTACAAAACCGTATGTGACTGTTTACAATTTTATTACCGATATCGGAAAAGTTAATCGAATTAATGCTGAGTTGAAGGCAGAAATTGTCGAATTCAAAATGAATAGTGTGTCTGTAGAGAGAGTTGCCAGAGAGCGCAATATGCTTCGCGAGTCGATTGGATTGACAGAGCAAGGTAGTCTTGAACTTATTCCATGTGACATCCGCCAACGCAAATTATCAGCAGATGCGAGACTGGTACAACTGAGGTGCCCGGTTGCCCCTCAATGGAAAGAATATCAGCCAGTAGTTTCTGTCGATGGATTATTTGGCAGAGTATTCAGGATTACAGCACCAAACGAAGCCTGGATTGAACTTTTAACTTCTCCAAATATATCAATTGGATGTGAACTGAGCAGGACTGGACTTCTGGGTGTTTTACAACCGATTGCTGGTCAATTTGAGCTGAGCTTGATTGGCCGGGATGAGGATGTAAATGTGGGAGATGTTATTGTAACTTCTGGTGTCATAGAATCCAATAATAGCTCATCGATGAATAGCTCAAGTATGCCCCGAGGAATTCCAGTGGGAACAGTTGTTGAGGTAAGTAGTCCTCCAGACAGGATATTCAAATCCATTCTGGTAGAGCCCGCAGCTTCTTTCAACAAACTGGATGTGGTGTTCCTGGTAAGTGGAAGCGGAGATTGGTTCCTGAAGAGTAACGAGCAGGGGATGGATAATGATCAGGAATACTAAAGCCATCACATTTCTGTTACTTCTTGCTGTTTTAGGTAGCACTGTTATTGGACCATTGATTTCCTTTAACAATATATCTCCAGACTTCCTGATGATGGCCATTGTTATAGTTGCTCTGGCAGAAGGTGCCTTTGCTGCTACAATCGTAGGGTTTTTAATCGGAATCGTTCTGGATATATCGCAACCAGAACTTATGGGGTTGCATGCATTATGTTGCTCACTTGCTGGTTACAGCATAGGTAAATTGAGAGGCCGCTTGATCTTGGACTCTGCATTAGTAGCAGGGGGACTTGTAGCGATTGCTGTCTTGAGCTATGAAATGCTTTATTTGCTCATAGGTAGTGGTGTTGTTGGAAATGAATTTATCCGCCCGTTTTTTACCCGTACAATACCAGCTTCAATTTATAGCGGTTTGCTTTCGATACCTGTTGCCAGCTTGTGTTTGCTGTTTGGCTTCTTCGATTATGAGGATTGACCATGGCAGATAAACAGATTGTCAAAGCACGCATAGTTAGATTCTTTATCATAATTTCTTTTCTGGTAGTGACTGCTAATTTATTTCGTCTGCAAATTCTCCAGAATGATTACTACAAAAACAAATCTTTGGATAATCGACAAATAAGTAAAAGGGTTAATGCTCCTCGTGGCCGAATATTTGACCGTGATGGTATAGTCCTGGCCGACAATAAATTTACTTCAGATATTACCGTTGCCAATAAATGCCTTACTATTGCCGGGCCTGACTCTACACTGACTCGCTTAATCGATTGGTTCAGCCTCGATGAAAAAAAAGTTTATGAATCGTTGCTTCGACAGCAAAAAGCCAATCGACCACGTCTGACTGTAATTTACAACGCATCAATGAGTGAACTGATAACAGTTAAAGAGAAGTCCCGTGAAATACCGTTGGCCAGTGTGCAGTCTGAGGCCAGGCGTCGATATATCTTTGGTGATTTGTTTGCTCATATAGTGGGATATGTAGGAGAGGTTCGCCAAAGCGAGATTGATCTTGAACCTGAGAACCCAATTTATTTAAGCAGAGATAATATCGGCAGGTATGGAGTTGAAGCAACATTCGAAGAAGAGTTGAGGGGACAGCCGGGACAATATTTATATGAGGTCGATTCTTCGGGAAGAGTAGTTGGGCATAAGAGTGTGGAATGGTATCCAGTTCTGCCTGGACAAGATGTTCAACTCACAATGTCTGTTGATCTTCAACGCAGTCTTTATGAGTTAATGGCAGAGAGACAGGGTTGTGCCGTTGCAATCGATGTCAACAGTGGCGATTTGCTTGCTGCAGTAAGTAACCCTGGTTTTGACCCGAATATGTTTGTGTCTGGTATTTCAACTTTGGAATGGGACAGGC
>JABIBH010000155.1 GCA_018652925.1 bacterium
ACTTGTCAGGGACTCCAGTAAGAACCTGCTTGATCTAATAGATGATATTCTGGATTTTTCGAAGATTGAAGCAAAACAGCTTGATATAGATGTAAACGGCGGAGCAAAAGTGTACCACCTGGCGGGCGGTTGAAAATTGTACCACTGTAACCGAAAACCTGTGATAATTGTCTGTAAAACGTCATTTAAAAGTTTTACAGTTGTTATTATGGGAGATTACAGGAGTGTACACAAATATGGACCAATGGATCAAATTAAGGCGTAAAATCCACAATCAAGAGGTTCCTTTGCGTCAGTTAGAGCGGGACACCGGCATTCACAGGCAAACACTGCGAAAAATCAGGGACAACAGTCAGCCGCCGGGCTATCAGCGAATCAGGCCCATCGAAAAGACCAAGATAGGTCCTTACATTGATCGGATCAAAGCAATTCTTAAGACTGACAAAGCTGAACACAAGAAGCAATATTACACGGCTAAAAAGATTTGGGAGATATTGCAGTCGGAAGGATTTAACGGCGGCTACACCATTGTCAAGGATGCTATCCGTGAGATAAAAAAGACTTCCAAAGAAGTATTTATGCCCTTAAGTCAGAGGCCTGGCGAGGCTCAGGTGGATTTCGGCCAAGCTGTTGTCAAGTTTAATGGTACTCTGAAAAAAGTTATGTTCTTTGTGATGAGCATGGTTCATTCCGATGCGATGTTCGTGATGGCGTTCCCGCGTGAATGCACAGAAGCCTTTATGGAAGCACATGTCAGGGCATTTGATTTCTTCGGATGTGTCCCCAACCGCATCAGTTACGATAATACCCGCATAGCGGTCACAAAGATACTGACTCATCACAAGCGTAAATATACTGCTGAGTTTAAGCGACTGATCAGTCACCACCTCTTTGAGCCTCACTTTTGTAATGTCAGAAGGCCCAACGAAAAGGGTATCGTAGAAGGCAGTGTGAAATATTCCAGGCTCAACTTCATGGTTCCTGTACCGCAGGTTAAAGATTATGACGAGCTTAACAGGCTTTTGCGTGATTGTTGTCAATCTGATCTTGATCGTATTTTACGCGGCAAGCGTTCATTGAGCAAAAAACAATTGCTTGCCGAAGACCGTGTGGTAGCTATTGCTTTACCGGATGATAAGTTTGACTACCGAAAAACAGCTTCAACATTTGCAAGCAGTGAATCGCTTGTTCGCTATAATACCAATGACTATTCGGTACCTGTAAGTTATGCTCATCATCAGATAACGATTAAGGCTTCTGTCAGGTTCATAGAGATTTACCGCTGGGACAAACTCATTGCCAGCCACCGCCGTTGCTGGGACAGGGAATGCCAGATATTTGAGCCAATGCACTATTTAGAGTTATTGGAACGAAAACCGGGTTCGTTGGATCATGCCCGTCCCATGGAAGAATTACAACTGCCGAAATGTTTTAATACATACCGCAGACTTCTTGAAACTCACCGGGACGATGGCACAAAAGAATATATAAAGATACTGCTTCTTCTGAAGAAATATTCATTTACACAAATAGCTAAAGCGATCACTAAAGCGTTGAATTACAGAATATACTGCTTTGATGCGATATTGCAGTTCTTGCTTACTACCGAGGATTATGCCTTTACAACTTTTAGTCTTGCAGGCAGAGATCATCTTCGCGGCGTTACTGTCAATAAAACAGAAGTAGCAGCCTATGGTTCGTTAGTCTCCGGAGGTTGTGATGTCAAAACAGCGTAAGTCCACCGTATTGCTTGAGCATCATCTCAAGCAGTTAAAGCTGCCGACAATACTTAAAGAATACTCGTTGTTGGCCAGATCCTGCTCACAGGAAAAATGTGACTACCCGACATACCTGTTGAGGCTGTGTGAAAAGGAATCAGCCGACAGACAAAGGCGTGCGATGGATAGACGGATCAAGGCTGCAAAGTTTCCAATGCTCAAGACTATTGACAGTTTTAACTTTAAAGTACAAAGTTCAGTTAATGAACCTCTTATCCGTGAGTTATTGCGTTGCGAGTTCATCGATAAAAACGAAAATGTTTTACTGATAGGCAATAGTGGAACCGGCAAAACACATCTTGCCACAGCTTTAGGCTTTGCCGCGTGCTGTGAGGGTTATAAAGTTCGATTCTTCGGCTGTACTGCCCTGGTTACACAGTTGTTGGAGGCACGAGAAGAAAGGCAACTGCAACGATTACTGACACAGCTTCAAAAACAGGATCTTCTGATCCTTGATGAGCTGGGCTATGTTCCGTTTAGTAAAGCCGGCTCTGAACTTCTGTTTGAAGTGGTTAGCAGAGCCTATGAACGCCAGAGTTTGATCATTACGACAAACCTGCCGTTCGAGAGTTGGACGGAGGTATGCGGCTCTGAGAGACTGACAGGTGCGATGCTGGACAGGCTGACGCACAGGGTTCACATCATTGAGGCAAACGGAGAGAGCTATCGCCTTGAGCAGAGCCGGAAACGCTTAGCAAAACAGAAGAAAAGAGTTAGCCAGAATTGAGTATTGACAGCCGGGGCGGTCTCGGCTATACAGTGAGTAGGTGGTACATTTTTGTTCCGCCAGGTGGTACACTTTTACTCCGCCGTTTACAGCTGCTTAATTTTTTTTGCGGCCTTGACAAGTA
>JABIBH010000156.1 GCA_018652925.1 bacterium
CCCAGAAAGATCCGGCTATGCCGATTGCATTTCTGATAGGTGAGAAGAAGGTTGGCAGCCAACCACCAAGATTCATCAATGCGTAGAGCATTGCAAAACCCATGGCAGCTGTCTTAGGTGTGGTAAACTTTCTTACCCCAGCATAAGCAGCAGGCTGATACATTCCGTAACCAATAACAACTAACAGCATGCCAGCCATAGTCATCAGGTGCATATTGCTCCACATGCCTGTTTCTGTAAAAACGAAAGGAGCTGCTGCCCAGATAATTCTACCTGCAAGCAAGCAGCAGAATGCCATCAAAAGCGTTTTGCGAATTCCTTTTTTGTCTGCAACAGAACCCAGAAAGAACATGGAAATTGTGATACCAGCAGTCAGAAACATTACCATATGGTGAGAATCGATATCCGGATTAGCGCTACCTGCAAAGATGAAATCAGAGAAGTGCATGGCAAGATAGCCAAGCATTCCAAAGTAGACCCAGCCTTCAAGGAAATATGCGAGATTGATACCCCAAAGTGCTCGTGGGGCATGAATCATATCGATAAACGGTTGGATTATCTCCCGGAGCGGGGATTTCGACGGGGTTCCTGGTGCAGTGCCACCCATAAGGTAAACCTTTCTTTAATGGGAACTTTCAAGCAAGAGCTGCTCTATAACAAATTTGTCCTGTAGATGGTAAGCATCTCATGATACAGGGTCAAGGTTATATCTGGTTATACTTGGACCTGATTTTGAGAATGTGGATGCAGTATCAACTATCAAGTTGCTTAATTATGGCATAGATGGTATAATCTATTGAAGATAGGTGATTCATTCCCGCCTTTATTATGAAATACCGTTACAATTGTACAAGGATATTCTCTATAATTCAGAGGAAGTGTTTGTATTGCAGAAAGGGCTGGTTATGACTGGAAATATCAGGTTGCAGGAGTTGGCAGTTAATGAATCTGGTTTTGTTTTCGATCCACATACTGGTTTGACATACACTGCAAATGAGACAGCTCGTTATGTCATAGAACAGTTGAAAGCTGGATCAAATATTGAAAATATTGTTGAGGGTGTCAAAGCTGAATTTGATGCTGATGGCCGAGATGTTTATAGGCATGTTCTGGAGTTTATTCATAATCTTCAGGAGCAGGGGTTGAGCTCACTGGAGGCTCCTGGTGAATAAATCAGATGTTGTAATTGGCGTTACAGGTCTGAATGCAACGGATAATCCTGGTCCAGGGATATCGGTAATCAGGTCATTAAGGCACGATCCTGAATTCAAGGGTAAGATAATTGGTCTGTCATATGATGCTTTGGATCCCGGAAATTTTTCTAATTATGCCGATACAGTATATCTAATTCCATATCCATCAGAGGGTGAAGATGCCCTGAAAAACAGATTGAAATACATAATCAGCCAGACAGGGATGCAGGTTTGTATCCCAACACTGGATTCTGAACTTCCTGGTTTCAACGCAATTTCTGACGATCTGGAAGAGGCAGGATGCAAAATGTTTCTGCCAACAAATGAACAGTATAAGATGCGCTCAAAAACCAGTCTTCCAGAGCTCGGAGCTGCTGCAAGTATCAGGGTTCCGGCACAGCGTGTAATCGCTTCGAAAAATGATGTCTACAGTTTACACGAGCAATTTATTTTCCCATTGGTAATCAAAGGTGTGTTCTACGGAGCGGAAATCTGCCACTCTGTTGAAGATGCATCAATAGCCTACGATAAAATGGTTGCCCAATGGGGAGTGCCTGTAATTGTACAGGAATTTATCTCTGGTACCGAGTTTGATGTTGTTGCAGTTGGCGATGGTAAAGGTGGACTTGTTGGTGCGGTGCCGATGAAAAAAATGTATATGACCGACAAAGGAAAAGGTTGGTCAGGTATTGTTGTAAAAGGTGATGAGTTGATGGATATGACTCACAAGTTTACTAAAGCTACTAATTGGCGGGGTCCTTGTGAGCTGGAAATACTGCGTACAGCAACAGGAGAGCACTTCTTGCTTGAAGTGAACCCACGTTTCCCGGCATGGACATTTTTGTCTGCTGGTGCGGGAGTAAATCTGCCAATGGCAGTTTCGCAATTAGCATCTGGGTCAGAACCTGATGTTATGCCAGAGCCAGACGCAGGCACAATGTTTGTCAGAATTTCTTTAGATCAAATAACCCATGTGGATCAGTTCCAGCACATTGTTGCCAATGGAGAGTGCCATGGGATGGAGTCAAAATGAGTCGTAAACCGTACGAAAAACCGATGCTGGTTAAACATCAACTTGGAATGTTGAATAAATATGGATCTGTTCCTTCAGTTGAGCCGATGCTCAGTATTGATGGCGTTGCTGTTGCAGAGCTGCTGGAGAAATATGGTTCACCGCTTTTTGTCTTTTCAGAGCAGAGCATTGTTGATAAAACCGAGGAGCTGAATGAAGCATTCAAGCTTCGTTATCCAAAAACAACTGTGGCCTGGTCATACAAAACCAACTACCTGGATGCTGTTTGTAAAGTTTTTCATCGGGAAGGTTCATGGGCTGAAGTTGTTTCGGAGTTTGAGTACGATAAAGCAATCCACAACGGTGTACCTGGCTCTAGAATAATTTTTAACGGTCCGTTGAAACCTGCAGATGCACTTGAAAAAGCTTTTCGTAACAAATCGATAGTCAACCTGGATAATTTTGATGAACTGCAAACTGCAGAAGAAGTCGCTGAGAAGATTGGCGAAGATGTATCAATTGGTATAAGAGTTAATCTTGGCACATCGGCTACGCCACCATGGGGAAGATTTGGTTTTAACCTTGACAACGGCCAGGCCAGAGATGCTGTAAGGCGTCTTTTAGCTGGAGGCAAATTATCTCTTAATGGACTTCATTGTCATTTGGGGACATTTATTCAACAGCCGGAAGCATACCAGGAGCAAACTGCAAAGTTGTCTCATTTCGCAAACTGGTTGCGCGAAGAACACAGTATTATTCTGGACTATATTGATGTCGGTGGTGGAATTGCTTCATGCAATACCCTCCATACCCAGTATTTACCAGGCAGTCAGACTACTCCACCTCTGAGTAGATTTGCCGAAGCAGTTTCAAGCGGTCTATCCGAGCTTACCTGTCAACCTGATGATTATCCTACCCTGTTTCTGGAAACTGGTCGTGCGTTGATAGATGATGCAGGATATATATTGACTTCTGTTATTGCCAACAAACGATTACCAGATGGACAGCGATCGGTTGTGATTGATGCTGGTGTAAATATTCTGTTTACGGCATTCTGGTATAAACATGAAATTGTTCCAGCTCAGGCAGTGTCGGGCACTCCCGAACAGGCAATTATTCATGGTCCGCTCTGTATGAACATCGATGTAATCAGGCCATCTCTTTTATTCCCACCAGTTGAGGTTGGGGATAAGTTAGTAATCAAGAGCGTAGGTGCATACAATGTGACCCAATGGATGCAGTTCATTACTTACAGGCCTGCTGTGGTGATGATTTCCACATCGGGAGATGATGCAATAATCAGGCGTGCCGAGGATTTGTCGACAATCACTGACATGGAAGAGGTCCCAGGTTGGCTGCAGGACTAGCAGGAAAATCTGATAATCAACTTGATTCAAGGTTGCTAAGAGACTCTGTTGTTTACAGTTACTCAGAAATATTTTTTGCAAGAAACAGACTAGTTGGATTGTTGATCCTGCTGGCAACAATGATCAGGCCTGCCTTTAATGGTGGACCCGGTTTGTTGCATGGATTTCTGCTCGGCCTTACAGGACTGGCATCTATTCTGCTGGCAAATGCTATTGCTTTGAGTCTCAATTTACATCGTGATACAGTTCGGGAAGGGTTTCTGGGCTATAATGCACTGCTGGTTGGTCTTGCAATTCCAGCGATGTTTGAGTTTACCGCAGTAATGCCAATTGTTCTGATTATGAGTATTGTAGCAGTTGTATTTTTAACTGCTGCACTGCGAAATGCGTTTGGTTATCAATTTAATTTACCTGTTTTATCTGTTCCTTTTCTACTTGTTACCTATCTAGCTATTGCTGCTTCACCAGTATTTGACACGCTGCAAAGAAATTATGATTGGATAATTGATGCGGATCAAGTGTTGTGGCTACCGGATATGATTGAATATTATCTGCGCTCACTGGGTGCGATATTTTTTGTTCCAAATGTTGTTTCAGGGCTACTGATATTTATCGGCATTTTGATTTTCAGCCGTTACGCAATACTGCTTTCATGGCTTGGATATTTCATGTCATGGATATTGATGGAGCACCTGTTCAACCTGCCGCACAGTGACATTTACCACTACGTAGCTTTTAATTTTATGCTTACCGGTATTGCAATTGGTGGAATCTGGTTTGTCCCTCAGTTTGCATCTATGGTTTTAACTTTTGCATCGATATTAATAACCGGAGCAGTTCTCGCAGGTTCTGTTGCACTGCTTGAACCTTTTGGTCTGCCAGTGCTGATTCTGCCGTTTAATGTAACGATGTTCCTGGTGCTGTATGCAATGAGGCAGAGGACAAAAGATACTGAGCCTAAAGCTGTCGATTTTGTGGCTGGATCTCCAGAAGCCAATCGCGAGTTTTACAAAATGAGAGTAGCCAGGTTCGGCTCAAAATTTCTGATGAGAATCAGAGTCCCTTTCAATGGCAGCTGGAGTTGCACTCAAGGTGTTGATGGCAAGCATACACATAAAGGGCCGTGGAACCATGCATTCGATTTTGAAGTAATTTCTCGAGATGGGAAAATGCATGATGACACAGGCGAGGTAGTGACAAGTTATTACTGTTGGAAGTTACCTGTTTTAGCCTGTGCCGATGGCAGGATTGTACGTGTTGTCAACGGTGTAAAAGACAATGATATTGATGAGCTGAACCTTGTCCAAAACTGGGGTAATCTTGTAATTATTGAGCATGGTCCCGGTATTTATTCGAAAGTTTGTCACCTTGCATGTGGTTCTGTTACTGTACATGAAGGTGAGCAGGTTCGTGCCGGAGATACTGTTGGGTTGTGCGGGAATAGTGGTCGATCGCCTCGTCCTCATATTCATTTCCAAATGCAGGCAACTGCACGTATTGGTGCGCCAACAATTTACTCGGAGTTTCACGATGTGATTGTTCATGGCAATGACCTGGCATTGGAATCTGTTTTTGTTCCTGAGGAAGGGCAACGATTCAGGGCTATCGAACGACAAGTTGAGATGGCCAGTATGTTCCGATTCCCAATCGGGACCAGCTATAATTGTGAGGTCTCTATCGACGGCAAAGTCTCAAAGGAAACCATTGAGCCAGAGATCGATATTTATGGAAACTATCTTTTGAAATCTGATAACGGTGCAGTCCTCCATTACGAGAACAAAAGGGACATGTTTACTGTGTATGATTATCAGGGTTCAAGGGAGTCTGCTCTTTTTGCAATTTATTGTTGTACACCAAAAGTCCCGTTTGAAGAAGATTACAAGCTAAAGTTTTATGATCAGCTTTCATCTCGATATTTTGCGCCTTTATGGAAGAGACTGTTGAGCGATTTTACTCCAGGTGGATACCGTGGACTGAAGTGTAAAGTCGGATATAAGATGAAAAGAACAGCCGGTACTCTGGTTGTTAAGGGAGATGCAACTTTCTGTTCGCGGGGTAGGCTGGTTACGAATGCAGAATTTGATGAACGCAAAGGGCCAGTTCTGTTTTCGGTGGCTAGAAATGGAAGTAAAATGGTAGTCAGGTTGAGTACTTCTGATGAGTAAACTATCTCTGATTTTCTTTCTAATGCTATCTTCGCAACTATTTGCTGATGATTGTAATGATGCAATAACTGCAGCCGAATTATTGTTTGCCTCTGGTAACAGTGTTGATGCTGTAGAAATGATAGAACAATCGGATTGCCATCAGGACTATGTTTTTGTCATGAATTCCGGGCATCTGTTTTATGAGAACGAATTATTCGATGATGCAGTAACATACTATAAGATTGCTGCGGATCTTTCCGGCGGTAACAAGGATGCACTGTTGTTGCTGGGATGGTCTGAATATTATTCAGGGAATTACTGGCAATCACTATGTAGTTTTCAGTCGGTTCTGCAACTCGATCCTGAGAATCAATCCGCTCTTCAGGGTGTTGATTGGGCTCTTGCTACAAAGTTATCACGGAATCGAATCGGAAATTATGTAGCCAGTCATATTTACTCCAATGATTTATATAAACAATCTGCTGTCGGCTTAACTTCAAATATTACGATAGCAACCTGGTCAGATGTTTTTGTGGGACTAAGCCAGAGAAGAACTGTTTATGATGTCAATACTCCTGCTAAAATGGGTTTTGCTAACATCAATTCACCTTCCACAATGACTCAACAGGAATACTGGTTAAGTATCGGTAAATATGGTCAGAATGGTTCCGTTAGAGTTATTGGTGGGAAATATGAAAATGATAGCACCTGGAATGAAGTAGGCTCAGTTGTTGGTATTGAAATAGCCAGACGCAATACAAAAATGTCGGCAATTATTTCTGATTACGATGACGGACTTTACAGTCAATACAACATCCAGTCAGCTGTTGCTACTGGTGTTAATTCGAATGCTGCAATTTTCATCTCATGCCAGGACGCAAGTAGAAAGCCTGTCTTCAGCTTTGGTGCTTCAATACACCATTCATCTGGTAAATGGGCAGCAGAATTTTCTGCTCGTGGAGGAAAAGAAATTCGCCCTGTTTACTTGAAGGATCTTTCGATATATAACATCAAACAAGAGATTCGCAGTGCCGGCAGTATGGAATTGTCCCGGCAGTTATCTTTTGGTGTTGTGTCTCTTGGTGGAGAGTATCAGACCATATATTCTCCCAAATCAATAATGTGGCAGTTTGCTACTCAGGAGTATAAATCGTTTTCTTCAAGTGAAGGAAA
>JABIBH010000157.1 GCA_018652925.1 bacterium
CATCCAATTAGAGTTTATAGTGGGAGTATTCACGGTAAAGCTACTGCTGGTGGTCTTTATCAGGCAGCAAGTTGTAATGACTGTCACTCAACTGCTGGAAGTTCGCACAGAATTTTGGCTCCCAATGATCCAGAATCAACAATTGCTCACTTCAATATTCCAAAAACATGTGGCCAATGTCACGCTGCTATTGAACAAGATTACTGGGAAGGAGTTCATGGTGAGTTGACTGCACGAGGTGAAGTAGACACTCCAACATGTACTACTTGTCATGGAGAACACTCAATTTTAGCTACTGAAGACCCTCGATCTCCAGTAAGTGCAAATCGATTGGCTGAATCCACTTGTACTCCTTGTCATGAGTCAGCTGGTTTGAATGAAAAATATGAACTACCTACAGGTAGGTTGGAGTCATTTGTAGATTCTTATCATGGCCTGAAAAGTAAAGCGGGAGACAAGACTGTTGCCAATTGTGCTTCATGTCACGGTGCTCACTTGATTCTACCTTCGTACGATGAACGGTCATCAGTTAATAAGAATAATCTGGTTACAACTTGTGGTCATTGTCATACAGGAATCACTGAAGATATTGCCAGAGCTCCAATACATGAATCCTCAACAGGTCACAAAACTGGTGTTGCTGGTATTGTCAGAATCATCTATATACTGCTCATTGTGGGTGTTATTGGTGGCATGATTGTACACTGGTTGATTGATTTACTGAAAAAGATGCGTGATGTAATCAACATGAAGCCACAGGTTCGCAGAATGGAACCAAACGAAGTATTCCAGCACACAATTCTGGCTATTTCATTTTCAACTCTGGTTGTTACCGGTTTCTCATTAAGATTCTACGATGCATGGTGGAGTCAAATGATGTTTGGTCATGAGGGCGGCTACGCAGTTCGTGGAGTAATTCATAGAGGCTCTGCAGTATTGATGATTTTTGGATCTATCTGGCATGCAATTTTCTTGTTGACTCCTCGTGGTCGTGGCTTTTTTAGAGATATGATACCAACTGTTGCCGATGGAAAACAGGCACTACAGAGAATTATGTACAATGTTGGTATGACTAATCAAATGCCGCAGTTTGGCAGATTTTCATATGTAGAGAAAGCTGAATATTGGGCTCTGTTGTGGGGAACAGTTATCATGGTTATAACCGGGTTTGCTCTCTGGTTTGATAATGCCATTGTTAAGCTGGTACCACATGGCTTTATGGATGTAATGGTAGTGATTCACTACTATGAAGCTTGGCTTGCATTCTTGGCTATTTTAATCTGGCACATGTATGCAACAGTATTCAATCCTGATGTTTATCCAATGAACCCATCATGGATAACAGGAAAGATGCCATTGCATATGTATAAGGAAGAGCATCCCAATGTTAAGATCGAAGAGGTTGAAGAGGCTGCTCCTACAATGGTTAAAGTTCCAGGAGAAGAAGCATCTGGACAAGGAAAGACTGATTATTAGTAACTGGTAGATATATAAAAAGGGCGACCCCTTAGGGTCGCCCTTCTTTTTTGAATCTATTAAATTATTCAGCAGCTGGTAAAGCGTGTTTGATTTCTTCCCATTGCGCCTCGTAATCAAAGCCTTCGAAAGTTGGGCTTTCTTCGTTATGACATTGAACGCAATTTTCAGTAACAGCATCTGTAAGGCCAGCGGCAACAGCTTTGTCATGATCTTTCATGATTGATTTCTTTTTGTAATCAGAGCCAGCACCGTGACATGCTTCACAGCTGACGCCTTCTTCAATAACATATTTGCCTTTTTCATTCAGTCCAGCACCAAGGAAACCTTGAGTTGTGTGACATTTAAGACAAGAAACTTCTTCCCATGGATTGCCAAGACCTTTTTCTTTGGCGATAGCGATTGAAGCATCGCTTTTCAAAGTTTCAAAAGCACCAGCGTGAGCTGATGCTGCCCAGGCTTCAGTCTGGTTGCCGTATTTTGGTTTTTTGTGGCAAGTGCTGCATTTTTTTTCACCAACTATTGTGTGGTCTTCAGCAAAAACAGACAATGACATCATTGTGACAACTGCGAGACATGTTAGAATAAGAAGTGTCTTTTTCATGAAATCCTCCAGAACAAGTTACATTTGAAGCCGTGAGGCTGTTGGACTATTAAACAGTTCATTGAATGTATAGTTTCTTTTTTCGTCTGCAAACTAAAAAAAATAAAAATAAAACAGATAGAAATACTCTTTTTTAGGGTAAAGGGTGTTAATTTTGTGTAAAGTTTGTTATACTGTATTCAATGTCTACGAACTAACCCCGCCATGTTCCAGACGATAATCAAGAAATACACCTGAAAATAGGGGAAGAGATGAAGCAACATTTTTGGACAATAGCTGTTTTTGTGCTATTACCAGCCATTGTTATTGCAGACCCAACATTAAACTGGTCAACAGTTTATGATGGTGGTGGCAATTATAATGATGAGGCAACTATCATCATAACTGCACCAGATGGTAATCCGGTAGTAGCTGGAACCAGTCATGATGGTATTGATGGTGGAGATATTCTTGTTCGTAAATTGAGCAAAGTAGATGGCTCCCTGATTTGGTCTCGACGATTTCCAGCTTACGATGATTCAGACATGGCCGTATGCGGGATTGCCTGGGATCCCGATGGCGACCTGATTGTAGGTGGTCACGTCTGCGGATGTGAAGGCTGAGGCCACGGAGATGATGTCGTTGTCCTGAAGCTGGACGACGCTTCCGGAGAGGTTCTCTGGGATATACTTTACGCTTCCGATGGTGATGAAAATGATTCAGTTTATGATATGGTTCTGAACTCTGTAGGTGATATATATTTAGCAGGTCGACAAAAAGTTGGCAATCGCAATGATGAAGTCATGACGCTCAAATTTTCCAATGCTGATGGTTCATTGATATGGGCCGCGGTTGAAGGTGGGGCTGACTGGTTGGATGATGCTGGATATGGCATTGTTCTGGATTCTGACGAAAACCCTATTGTTACTGGAAAATTCCTGAATGCCGATGACTCTGTAACAACTGTAACAGTCAAATATGATGCTCAGTGGGGTGCGCCTTTGTGGCAGAACATAGAGGCAGGAGTTGTTAACGATCAAAGCGGCGATGGCTGGATCATGGTTGATTCCAGTGACAATATTGTTATTGGTAACAAGTCATGGAGTTCTGGCAGCGGTTACGATGTGGAGCTTTGGAAATATGATTCGAGTGGTACACCAATATGGCACACAACTTATGACAGAGCAAACAGTGCTGATGATCCCAATGACATGATTATGCTTGATGATGGTAGTGTGGTTGTTGTTGGTGTTACATCGGGTGATTATATGATTGCCGGTTTTGATGTTGATGGTAACAACACCTGGTCCACAACCTATGAAGGCCCTCAAGGTTGGTACGATGTAGGAAACACAGTTTCTATTGGCGACAATGAACTGCTGGTCACAGGCTTCAGTGATGGTAGCGGAACTAGCTGGGACATCGCAACTCTTGGTATCGATCCTGCAACTGGAGAAATCAACTGGGTTAAAAGATTTGACGGTGCAGATAGTCAGACCGATGAAGGCAAAGCCGTTTACTTGAGCTCTGAAGATCAACTCTATGTTGGTGGATATACCTATAGTACCTCAACCGGAATGGATTACCTGGTTATAAGTTACGAACATTCTTCTGTAAGTGGTGTTGGGTTTATTCCTGAAATGATTACAATGTCTGCCTATCCCAATCCGTTCAATCCAAGAACTACAGTAACGTTTGAGATGACAGATGCGCAGTCGGTGAAACTGGAAATTTGCGATATGCGTGGTAGAGTTGTTAAACAACTGCACAACGGAATGGTTGAGGCTGGTCAATTTGAAGCTGTCTGGAATGGTACAGATTTCAGTGGTCATATTTTGCCATCGGGGGTTTATTTGGCAAAGTTGACAGGTAACGGAATTGGCAATGCTTACAAACTTGTCTTGACTAAGTAGTAATAGTATTCAGGCCCCTGCAATTAGCAGGGGCCTTTTGTTTTTTTATCGAGTGCTTTCTCCAGGCAATTCTTCCGGATAAGTAATTTCGTCGTGACATTCTGAGCATTCAGGTTTCACCTCAAAGTTTCTGTCGGAGTGGCAATCCACACAATCATTGTCCAGATGGTCTTCGCTCAGCACCAATCCAGTGACTTCGTGATTAAAAGAACCGGAGTCCCAGTGAATGTGGCAGTCGTTACAGTGAGCTGAAGGTGTTTTGAATGACCCTGGATTATTGTGACATGTTTTACAAGCTGCTTTTGTGTGGTACGGCTCAAGATCCCATCCAGTAGTGAGTCTGTGCTGGAACGGCGGCTTGGGCTGTGTGCTATGACAGAACTTACAGTCACGTTCCTGATGGCAACTGCAGCAGCTAGTCAAATGATTAATCTGTTGAGTCTGTTTTGTTTCATCGTGGCATTTGCTACAGCTGTCGCCTTTGTGACAATCTGAGCATTGTCCTCCAAATAATGTAACGTGGTCATCGTGATGGAACGTAACGATGGGGCCATCTTCATATGATGTGACATAATTATATGAACTGGTTGCCTGAATTCTGGGGTGAGGTACACCAACAATATCAGTGGCATCCAAGTTTTCAGGAATTTCAGAATCAACCGGTTCATGACAGAAACCGCATGCGTTTTCATTAGCCCAGTCTCTATGGCAATTGATACATTGTCTATGGTATGCGCCCTTAAGAGAAGGCATGGAGATACTTATATCATCTGATTCTTCCAGGTGACATTCTCTGCACGATGGAATCTCACCATCTTTTTCAGAATAGTGATGACAATTATTGCAACCACCGGTCATTTCACTCATCGCGGAGTGTAGCCTATGAGCAAAAGTAACCGGGCCATAGTGATTCTTTAACTGGTCTATTACAACAACATCAGGACCTTCACCAGAAGTATGTTGTCCATAAAAATGGTGACTGTGTCTGGGGCAATTTGTCAGGCAAGGAGCCTCTCTGGTTGGATTGTCGCAAGTGTGGCAATCGATACATTCCAGACATGTATTAACACTGCTTTCAGGGTGTGTAGTGGCGTGATCTTTGTGAACCAGTTGCCCGAAAGCCGTAGTAACAAGAAGAATGAGAATAAAGAGAGTTTGCTTAAACATCTGAACCCTGCTCTTCCATTTCCAGGACTGGAAAGATAAAGACATATGTTCTGTAGAGTAAAATCAGGATTGACATGAAGCCTACGGTCAGTAGTACTTCGGTCCAGGCAGGTACATAAACCTTGTCAGCATAGAGAGGCTTGTAGGCAATAATAAAGACGTTGATTCGATTAATGATTATTCCAAATATGACAAGTGATACAGCGAACAGCAGTGTTGCCGGATTTCGTCTAATTTTTTCACTTAACAGCAACAGAATTGGTGCAATTATTCCAACGGTGATTTCAATCCAGAACATTATTGATTGGACACTATTTTCCAGCAACAATGGCAAGGCACCTCTGGTTACCAGATCGATAAGTTTTGCTCCGAAGTAAATAATCAACAGAATAGGAATGAATCTGCCAAGTCTGCGCAGAATATGAATTTCAGGTTTCAGCCCGAAAGCTTTTGCTGCTACCAGAGATTCAAAAGTTGCCATTGCTAATCCAGATGCAAATGCGGATAGCAGAAACATTAACGGTAGAACTGGACTGTGCCAGAGCTGATGAACCTTGCCAGGAGCAATAACCATCAATGAACCAAGCGATGATTGATGGGCACATGAAAGGACTACGCCTGCGAGAATGAAAAATGAAATGAATTTATGCATGATTCTTTGCAGGAAGTGCAGCAAGTTATCAACCGGTTTATTCAGTTTTGCAAATGCGCCAGGAAGATTGACCCTGCCACAAAAACGTTCACAGACAATCGGTAAAAACTCTATGTACAGAACGGTGAGATACATCATCACGCAGATGCCAACTTCAAACAGAACTGAGTTACCTTGCCACATGGAAGGTAGCATGACGTGCCAGATATTGTAGTACCTGCCAAGGTCAACACAGACTCCGAGTGCTACAAAAGTATAGCCCAACATCGCTGTTAAAAGAGCTGGCCTGACAAGTGCGTGATACCGGTGGGCGTGAATTACATGAGCCAGGAATGCCGTTGTGAAGCCACCGGCAGCTAAAGCTACACCCGTTGCTACATCAATAGCTATCCAGATTCCCCATGGATATTGATCATCGAGGTTGGTTACAAAACTGAGTCCAAAGAACAGTCGTGCAATTAAAACCGAGATGCCGGATATCGCTAAAATTATTAAAACCCAAGTTCCTTTAGTTAGAAAAGGAACACCTGTATTTAAAGGGGCAGGCCTGGTATTAGTCATCAGAAGGATCCTTTTTCATTGCTTTCATTGTTGCGCCAAGTAATCCCAGAAGCATCAAAGGCCCTGAGAAACCTCGGAAGATTCCGTGCTGAATTGTTTCTGTTATTACTGCTGGACTTTCGTTGCCGACCTCAGGAAACTTTAGTTCCTTGAAGTCTGTCCCTGAAATCATCATCCAGGATGTGCCACCAACCTCTTTTTCTCCATAGATGTGATCTTTGTAGATATCTGGATTTCGACGTATTCTTTGCTCAGCAATTTCCAGCAACTCTGACCTTTTTCCAAATGTCAGTGCCTCACGGGGGCAAATTTCAACACAAGCAGGTTTGCCGCTACCATCCAGAGTTTTATCAGAGCAGAGAGTACATTTTCTAACTTGCGGTGTGGTGGCATTCAGATATTCATATGCTGGGACCTCGAATGGACAAGCTACCATGCAATATCTGCAACCGATGCATTTGTCAGCGTCATAAGTGACAGGTCCCATTGGATCTTTTTGCAATGCGCCAACAATACAAGCAGAGACGCAGGCGGGGTGATCACAATGCATGCATTGAACCTTGACGTCAGTCTGAACTGAATTTGCAGTAGCGGGGAATCTATTGACTACTGTGTATAGAGTTGTTGTTGGTCGTCGATATTCCTCAAAAACACAGATCTCATCGTAATATTCGATAGGATAATCGGATAGTTCATTTGCTCCTGCGCAAGCCCATTCACATTTTCTGCATCCGATACAGAGCGTGAGGTCAGCAAGCACTCCAAATCTGTCAGAATCTACATGGGGACCAGTGGAAGCTTGTGCCGGGAGTACCATTGTAGTAGTTGCGATACCAGCAATTTTTAAAAACTCTCTACGAGTTGTCATTATATACCTTCCCTGGGGTGGAATGAACAAGTACCGCTACAGGCGCTGATGACACAATCGTCGCCACAATTGCCATCGCACTGCATGCAGATCAAGTCAGTTTTCTGGTGATCGGAGAGGAGACCCTGAATGAATTTTCCCAAGTAATCCAGGAATTGATCCTTTTCATTGTCACTGAATTTAGACAACACTGCGTTCTGTTTTTTTGATGAGATAGTATTGAATTTAGTGATAATATTCTGGCCCTCTTCGGCAATTGAGACAAACTGCTGTCGCCTGTCTTTTTCACCAACTGCTCTTGTGACCAAGCCATCTTTTTGCATGTTTTCAATATTTTTACTGGCAGCTGCATTGCTGATACCCAGAACATGGGCAATTTCACTAATGCCAAGCTTGTCTCTGTTGCTGAGTATTTTGAGCAGATAAAACTGGTTGTGAGATAAGTTCAAGTCTGTCGATTTTTGAAGATTGTCTTTCAGGCAAATCTCCAAAACAACTTGTGAGAGGATTCTGATATTTTCTACTACCGCAGTGTTTTGATCGCGCACAATTTAACTCCGTTAATGTTTAACTAAGTTAAATAATAGCATAAATTGAGCAGGTGTCAATAAAAAAACAGGGGCCATTTTGTGGCCCCCGTTATAGTTAAGATGAATTACTCAGTAAACATCCACCCATCAGGCAGTGTAACAGGCATCATCATTATCTGACCACTTCCCTGAGATTCGGCCATAAGTTTCAGCCACGCAATTGCAGGGTCTTCTCTGTTTCCAGTTTGATCAGAGATATAAAGTGCCGGGCTGATATTGATTGAACCAAGCATCCCAAACGGTGCTCCTATGCTCGGCATTTTAAATAATGGTCTTGGTGGGTACTCAGTTAACTGGAACCTGTCACCAATTCCAGCAAGATCTGCTGCTCTGTTGATGGCAGTTTGCAGCCCACCAATTGAATCGGCCAGTCCATTTTCAACTGCGTCTCCGCCCATCCAGACATGACCGCCAGCTATTGGATAGATTTCATCAGTAGACATGTTTCTGCCTTCGGCTACTGCCTCAACAAAATCGTCATACATATCCAGGATATCTTCTTTGTTTCGTGCAAATTCTTTATCAGTCAAATCTCTTGCTGGTAGTCGTATGCCAATTAGAGGGTATCTGTATGACTGGTTCATTGAGTAATGTTTACCTCGGTCAACTCCGTCAACAGTCAAGCCAACTTTTTCATGCATCTCTTTATCCCAGACCCATGCAGAAATTACGCCAATTGAACCTGTGATTGTCAGTGGAGTAGTAATGATTTCATCACCATACATACTAATCCAGTAACCTCCTGATGCTGCAAGGTCGCCCTGGCTGATGATAACCGGTTTGCCTTCTTCCTGAATCAACTTGATCGCTTCAGCAACCAGGTCACTTGGCAACGGATCGCCACCAGGAG
>JABIBH010000158.1 GCA_018652925.1 bacterium
AACAAAGATGGGATTGAGAACATATTTAAGTCGATAGTATTGAATCCGGCAGTCCTGGCAGTTGCACTTTGAAACATCGATAGAGAAATCGATTCCGCAACTGACTTGCCAGCAAATGCATTTCCTGTTTCAGAAAAGTAAATTATCGCGCCACCGATAATAAGAAGTGCAAATGAAACTCCTACAACAACTTTAGTCTGTACCGACAGTCTGACTTTCCGATTGCTCATCGCTCTGCCACGAAAATATGCCAAAAGATTTGCGACTACTGCAAAACCGAGACCACCGACAATCAATAAACCTGTAATCGTATTTACAACCAGACCATTGCCTGAAAAACCTATAAGTGAATCCGAGAACGTGCTGAAACCGGCGTTACAAAAAGCTGAAACAGAGTGAAAAACAGCAAACCATAATCGCTTTGGAACATCTGCAATTTCACTACCAAATCCGATGTAGAGCAGAAAAGCACCTATCACTTCAAAAACAAGTGTGAATAAAATGATGAATTTAATTACATGCCGGGATTCTCTGAGGTACTCGCCATGAAACATCTCACGCAACTGCTTGCCCTGAGATACACCAATTCCCTGCCCTGCAAGCAATGACATCATTGCTGCAATCGACATAATTCCCAGGCCACCAATTTGAATCAGAATGAGAATCATCAATTGCCCAAAGAATGTAAAATCTGTAGCAGTATCTTTAACAATCAAGCCGGTAACACAGAGTGCGCTTGTAGAGGTAAAAGCAGAATCAAGAAAGCTAATATCAGAAGTAGCAGAAGTTGCCAGAGGAGTTAACAGACAAATTGCACCAAGGGTAATCAATACCAGAATGCCTGCAAGAAGTGCCACGCCAGGGCGAACCTTACGGAAAAAAAGACCGCGCTTCCGCCTCATTTTCACCTCCGGTTAGTTAGCTGGTTCAGGACGATGGCCCGTGCGTTGCGACAAGCAAATCGTCGGGATTAAAATACTTCTGAGCACATCTTACTATATCATCTTCAGTAACTGCGTCTACCATTTCTACAAGCTCAGATATCGATTGGAATTTGCCATAATAGATTTCATCCTTGGCAGCTCTGAGCATCTGGTTGGACACACCTTCGAGCGAAAATACCAACTGTGACTTGATCTGGGCTTTATTATCCGCAAGTTCCTGTTTCAGAACCGAATCATTCACAACTGATGCATATTCATTTCGTATAATTTCTTCAACTCGCTGTAATCGCTTAGCAGAACAAGACCCTGCACAACTTGTCAGTCCAATATCCCTACCCATATCCGAATAATTATAGATTGTATAAGCAAGTCCTTCACGCTCTCTAATCGCCTGAAACAACCTGCTGGACATTCCGCCACCCAAAATACTGGAAAGCATTATCAGCGGAACTCGATCAGAATGCATAAAGCTGACTGCCTTATTACCAATTTCAAAATAACATTGTTGGATTTGACTGATTATTTCCAGTCGATTGCCAACAATTTTTGCATCTGCGGTTACTTCATCGGCAGCAGTAAATGGTGCATCTGTTTTTTCTGCTGCAACACTTTGAAAACCATTACCCTGCAATCCAAATTGATCCCGTACAACTTGAATCAATTCCGGTGTTATGCAACCAGAAATGGATATTACAATGTTTGATCCACTGAACATTATGTTGTGATGATGAAAAAGAGTATCGCTGTCTAACGACCTGACAGTTTCAGCACTTCCCAATATGGGTCGACTTCTGGGATGTTTTTCATAAACCTGAGATGCAAATGCATCGTGAAGCAGATCTTCAGGTGTATCTCTGGCTTCCAATATTTCTTCGCACACAACATTTTGTTCCAGCTTTATCATTGCCGGTTCAAAAGATGGTCGCAACAACATATCGGCCAGTGTATTACATGAATCTGTGAAATATTCGGGAAGGACATTCAAAGTAAAAGCAATATGATCTTTTGTAGTGAACGCATCTACCGATGCTCCAAGGCTGTCAAATGTTCTGGCGATACTATAAGCATCGAAATTTTTTGAACCTTTAAAAACCATATGTTCAAGAAAATGTGCCATGCCACCAAGTCCTGCAGGCTCATCTTGGGTTCCAT
>JABIBH010000159.1 GCA_018652925.1 bacterium
AACTCCGTGTCTATCGCGGTCTTCCTCAATTTCTTTGGAAAGCATTATCAGTCCGGCACAGGTTCCCAGGATTGGCCCGGTGAAATTTACCAGTGGGTCGCGCATGCCGATTATATCAATCAACCTGGTCATCGTTGTAGATTCTCCACCAGGAATTATCAAACCACCAACTTCTGCCAGCTCAGAAACACGGCGCACACAAACAGCAGAAAGGCCCCGATCTCCCAGAGCCTTTTCATGCAATTCAAAATCGCCTTGCAGTGCCAAAATACCAATGGTCTCAACACCAGCAAACAGATCCCGATATATATCCACTACCAGCCCCTGCTTGACATTTTCTCAGAATCAGGCAGGCCGGCAACATCGATGCCGTCCATTGCATCACCAAGATCCATTGAGATTTCCAGCAATTTTTTAGGGTCATCATAGTAAGTTACTGCTTGAACAATTGCCTCAGCTCGTGGCTTTGGATCATTGCTCTTGAAGATTCCACTACCCACAAAAACTGTCTCCGCACCAAGTTGCATCATCAACGATGCATCGGCAGGAGTTGCAATTCCACCAGCAGCAAAATTTGGAACAGGCAACTTGCCCAATTTTGCAGTTTCCAGAACAAGGTGATATGGAGCACCCATATTCTTTGCTTCTGCCATTAGTTCATCTTCACGCAAAACAGTCAATTTGCGAATATCTTCCTGAACCTGACGCATGTGGCGCACAGCTTCAACAATGTTTCCAGATCCGGCTTCACCTTTGGTACGAATCATTGCCGCACCTTCGCCAATGCGTCTGAGTGCTTCACCAAGGTTGCGACAGCCACAAACAAAAGGAACATTGAAGTCGTACTTATCGACATGATTTTTTTCATCTGCAGGAGTCAGGACTTCAGACTCATCAACAAAATCAACACCCATTGCTTCAAGGATCTGAGCCTCGGCAAAGTGACCAATACGACACTTAGCCATCACAGGTATTGAAACTGTATTCTGGATTTCCCTTATCATTTTAGGTTGGCTAGCTCTGGCAATGCCACCGTCTGCACGAATATCCGCAGGTATACGTTCCAATGCCATTACAGCAACTGCCCCTGCTTCTTCAGCAACTTTTGCCTGCTCAGCGTTGGTAACATCCATGATGCAACCACCTTTGAGCATTTCAGCAAGACCAACTTTAAGCTTCATCCGTTCCTGAATTTTCTCATCATTCCATCTGCTAGTCATAACAGCCTCCTAATATGCCTGCGCGAAAAGAACACGCTTTTTACTTGGTTTACCGCAACGAATACAACTGCCCTCTTCATCTTCTGAATGCAGTGGTATATTACGAATTGTTACTTTTGTCTCATCTTGAATTGATTCTTCACATTCAGTCTCACCACAATGGTGGCAATAACTGAAGCCACCTTCTGCTTTGTAAAGAGTTGTGAATTCTTCCCATGTTTCCAATATATGAGTGTTTTCTTCACGACGCTTGAGCGCAGTTTCAAATAACTCTCTCTGTATTCTTTCCAATGTCTCTCCGACAGTCTCAGCAAGACCATCAAGAGAAACTGTAGTTTTATTACAATCGTGTCTGGTAGCCATAACAGTTTCGTTATTACCTACATCACGCGGACCAAGTTCTAGTCTGATTGGAATACCTTTGCGCTCCCACTCACCAAACTTCCATCCTGGACGCATTTTATCACGATCATCAATATGTACAAAGCCGGCAACTGGTTTCAGCTGTTCTGCAATTTCCTTTGCCTTGCCCAATACCAGTTCTTTTTCTTCGTCACTACGATAGATTGGCACTATAACAACTTTGCGTTGTGCAACTTTTGGAGGAAGCACAAGACCCTTGTCATCACTGTGGCACATTATCAATGCACCAATAAGCCTGGTTGAAACGCCCCAGCTTGTAGCCCAAACATATTCCTGAGTTTCTTCTGCAGTCTGAAATTTTACATCAAATGCTTTTGCAAAGTTCTGTCCAAGATCGTGACTTGTTCCAGCTTGCAGTGCTTTATTATCCTGCATCATTGCTTCAATACTGAATGTCTCAACTGCACCTGCAAATCGTTCACGAGGTGTTTTAGGACCAGTAATAACAGGCATAGCTAAAAACTCTTCAGCAAACCATCTGTAAACTTCCAGCATCTGTAAGGTTTCATCACGAGCTTCTTCAGCAGTTGCGTGAGCTGTGTGCCCCTCCTGCCAAAGGAATTCAGAAGTACGGAGGAAAAGTCTGGTTCGCATTTCCCATCGCATAACATTTGCCCACTGATTAATCAGCAACGGCAAATCGCGATAACTCATAATCCACTTGCTAAATTGATCCCAGATAATTGTTTCACTGGTAGGTCTGATTATCAGCTCTTCTTCCAGTTTTGAATCAGGATCTGGCTCAACAGAAGCTTTTCCGTCTTTGATTGTACTTTTCAGTCGAGTATGAGTAACAATAGCACACTCTTTTGCAAAGCCTTCCACATGCTGTGCTTCCTTGGCTAAAAAGCTTTTAGGAATCAGCAACGGAAAATAGGCATTCACATGTCCAAGTTCCTTGAATTTATCATCCAGTATTCTCTGGATACTTTCCCAGATAGCAAAACCTGTTGGGCGGATAACCATCGACCCACGAACAGGACTATTTTCTGCAAGTTCAGCAGCCTGGATTACATCCAGATACCACCTGGAATGGTCTTCACTGCGTTTTGTAATATCAGCCATGATTTCCTTTCGGGCACAAAATCACTTTGTGGCAAGATAGCACTTCATTTTAATTTGGGAAAGTGTCTAAAAGTGGTAAACCAACTGAAATGACCCAAAACCCAGACTTTGGTCATCAATTTCGTTACTATGATTCTCAGGTATGTAGTTAGTCATCACATCAAGCGATAAATTTTGGGATAGATAAAGAGTAGACATTATCCAGATTTCGTAATAATTGAAATCGCTGTATAGATCTTCGACTTCATAAACTCTCCTGCCAATTTCAAGACTTCCGGAAACAGTCAGTTTATCTCCAAAATAATCAACACCAGCTTTGGCTCCGGATTGCTTGTAACTTTCCTGCGACAACTCACTTGTTACAAGAAACTCCGATGCAATTCCTGCTCGAAATTGCGGCCCATCGAACCGGGAGTTCTTTAAATACAGATCTGTACCGGTTCTAAATTGATTATTCCAGACTGATGTCTCTTCATCGTAAATCCAGATATCGTTGTCGAGCTCAAGACAAACTTTATACTCATCAACCAACAGTGCGGTTTCAAAGCTGTTCCATGAATTCCAGGAGGATGGCTTTATGTTGGAATTGCTTATCCATCGACGTTCGCCTCTGGAGTAAAATCTGACTGTGGAACCAAATAAAGCTCCATTGTCGTATACAGTTTCCCAGCCCAGAGTAGTTCTGTTGACTTCAGAACTGTCCGGATATGATCTGCCTCCAACGATAACACCAAACCGTTTCATGCTTTCAAGGATATCTCCTTTTTGAACATACAAACCGGCATCAAAATCAGCATACGATTGTTCCAGAGTAGAAGAGTTTGCATAATCCGCTCTTCTATAATTACCACGCAGTTGGAAATCTTTCACAAGCTTTTGATAACCCTTGAATTCAAAATTACTATAGTCGCTGCTCAGATTGTAACTGGAATCTTCGCGATACTTTGTGCCAGTCCACCTGCAATGGATGCGAGACACTGTTTTTGTAGAATCTGGTTTGAACCTCCAACCAGCTTCCAGTTCAGTCCGATATGTTTCAGTACCGACTGTAAAGACCGGCTTTACTCTGAAGTTATGTCTCTGTCTGCCTTTAGTTTTACCTAATAATGTGATTTTGAATTCATTCTCGCTGATCGTCTCTGTTGTATCGGTATCAGCCAGTGGATAGGTCTGGGTGTAGGAGTCATAACCTGCTGAAATTATTCGATTCCAGGCAAAACCTGTAGCGTCCCCTCCAAAAACAGAAGAAACGCTACAAAAAATTATCAGAATAATTAAACCGGTTTTCACCTGGAGTTATCACCTGCTCGGGTAAGTAGGTTGAGGGCTGTTCTTATTTTGCGCAACGCAACATCAATCTTGTCATCTTTCAATGCCAGGCTGGCTTCATTGCGGGTTTTTACAGCCTTTTCAATAAGTTCATTGGACGAATCCATGTCCAGCTCAGACAGTCGCTGGTCAAATCGTTCAATCTGCCTTGTAACATTTTCAGAATTTGGATTTCCACCAACCTGACGCAGTACTCGTCGAACCTGATTTTGTGCGTTCTTCAAAAGACGCATTGCTTTCAGTGGCTCATCATTTTCATATGCCCTGCGAGCTTTCTGTAACGACTCTTTGCTTTTCTGAAGCAATCCAAGAAGTGCACCATCAACATTTTCAGGCATATTGTTTTCTGCGCGATTGATCAATTGGGCAGTTCTCTCAAGTTCTCGTTCCAGTCTTTCAGCACCACCATCTTCAAACAGAATTCTGGCAGCTCGCTTCAACTGAGTTTCTGCAGATTGCAGCAGATTGAAAGCTACTTCATAATGTGTTTGCTGGAATTGCTGTCTTGCCCGACGGAATAGTTGTTCAGCTTCATTGACAAACCGCAAGGCCCTTTGATTTCCGGAATCAATTGCACGCTCTTTTACGTTGTCATGAAGATTGCTTAATCTTTCAATATATCGACGAGCTCGCTCCTCGAAGGAAACGGCAGCACGAGCTATACGCTGAGCTTGGCGAGCTCCCTCTCGTGCGCGCTGAGAAACAGTCAGTGCCATCACGGGGTGACCGCTTTCCAAAAGTGCAATTGATTGTTCGTGATTCTGCCTGGCCTGGTCAAAAACCCGACGTGCACGCTCACTGTCACTTTCAATCACCACTACAGCGACAACTTCCAACAGCTCTCTGGTTTGTTGAATATATTCCCCTACCTGTTCACTGTTCTGTGCTTGAACATTTCCGGTTGGCACAAGCGACAAAACCATCACGGCAAGCAGACCATAGAGGCAATTCTTTGTGTTAGTTGATAATGTCATGTTATTCATAATCCGCTCCTGGTTGTAAACAATTTGTTACAATCGCTTATGCATTTGTTGTGCCAATGCTATCTGCCTGCCCTGCAACATATTACCAGCTGGTCGATGTACCTCAAGGGACACTACAGGTCTAAATCGAGCAATTTTATGCGCGAATAGAGGGTTCTCCTGGTTATTCCAAGCATTTCCGATGCTGCAGTTTTGTTGCCATTTGCCCTTTTCAGAGCTGTTATAATCAGTTTCTTTTCATTGGACTCAAGGTTTAAATTGCCAGTTTTTTCTGATGGCCCAGAGGTCCTGATATCCAACAACACATCCTTATCTTCAACACTGCCCGATGCCAAAATTTTAGCTCGCTCAATCACATTCCTCAGCTCACGAACGTTTCCAGGCCACCCATAACTACGCATTCTTTTCAATGCTGCAGCTGGTAGTTTTCCACCACCTAAAAAGTGGGAGCTCAACTCCTGGAGGTCATCCAGTCTGTCACGTAAAGCTGGAACATCGACAGGAAATACTACCAATCTGTAATATAAATCTTCTCTGAACAGACCCTCATCGATTGCTTCTTCCAACGGTCTGTTGGTTGCAGCAATCACCCGGACATCGACTTTCCGTTCACGGGGATCACCAACCCTGTTTATTTTCTTTTCTTCAAGAACACGCAGTAATTTTGCCTGCACGTCCATACCCGCTTCACCAATTTCATCCAGAAAAAGAGTGCCACCATTTGCTGCTTCAAACAGACCTTCACGGTCACTGTCAGCACCTGTAAATGCACCTTTTCTGTAACCAAACAATTCACTCTCAAGCAAAGTGCCACTAATTGCCGCACAATTCACAGCAACAAACGGTTTCTTGGCACGATTGCTGGAATCATGAACAGCACGTGCAACAAGCTCCTTGCCGCTTCCACTCTCACCACGAATCATTACTGTTGCATCACTCGGACCAACTTTTGCAATCAGATTCAGCATCTGCTGCATCGATTCACTGGAACCAAGCAAAGTTCGTGACCCGGAAATATGTTTTACTTCTTGCTTCAACGCATTTGTTGACCGACGCTGACTCGTAGTATCCAATGCACGATTTACAGCATGATTTACTTCATCAAATTCCCACGGTTTTTTCAAGTATGTAAACGCACCTGTTTCCATTGCACCAACTGCAGTTTTCCAATCGGCATAAGCTGTAAGCATTATTACTGGAGTATCTGGCGAATCTTTTTTCACACCTTTAATGACTGCCATGCCGTCAACAGGTTCCATTTTCAAATCGGTAAGAACGATATCAAATGCCTGCTCACCAAAAAGTTTCAGAGCCGATGCCCCATCATAGCAACCAGTCACAGAATGCCCTTGTCCCTCGAGACGCAGACGCAATAATTCCACATTCCGTTTTTCATCATCGACTACAAGTATGTTTGCCATTTTCTAATCCTGTGTTAATGGGAGAATGACTGTTGCAACCGCGCCAACAGTTTGATTAGCCAGTTTTACAGTCCCGCCATGCTCTTCAACAATCCTTCTTACAAGAGCAAGCCCAAGCCCGCTTCCCTTTTCTTTGGATGTTGTAAATGGTTCAAAGAGTTTGTCATCTGTGAGATTACCAAGACCTGGCCCATTATCCGACACCGTGAGAGTGACCTGTTTTGGCTGCCAGTTAAGGGCAACAGTTATTTCATCACCAACATCGCGTGCGTTGAGCAACAAGTTCAACAACACCTGCTGCAATCCAGGGCTGTCACCAGTAACTGGCGATTTCTGCCCACTTGATGTTTGAGTGATATTTATTTCGCTTTCAGTTTGAATCATTTCAACAGAACGCGAGACCAATTTCTGAAAATCCAGTGGCAAAAACTCTGTTTTGTCTCCTTTGCCAAAGGCAAGATATCGAGTGAGAATCCGATCCAGTCTGTCAACTTCTTCCGGTATATAATCGGCTGTTGGATCTTCAATGCCCTGTTCTTGCAATCTGGAAACCAGGTGTTCACCAGTTGCTCGGATAATTCCAAGAGGGTTGCGGATTTCATGGGCAATACCGGCAGTCATCCTGCCCATCGCTGCCAGATTTTCCTGCCTCATTACTGCAGACCGCCAAAGTAGAATTGACCTTTGAAGTCTCAAGAGCAACACGCCCATCAGGATCAGGAAAAGCAAAACCATGGCACCTGTTACCAGTGCTCCTCTACGCAATGTTGTCAGGGAATCAAAGAAATCAGCATTACCTTCAACGCTGATAATGCCGGTTATTTTTCCATCGTAATTATAGACAGGAGCATGTGCACTTTTCTGATACAAATCTCCACTGACATACAATTCACTTGCAGTAGGTGTACCACTTTGAGCCTGGAAAACAGCATCGCCGTCCAGTTGCCAAAATGCGTTTGGAGTGTTGCGCTTCATCCGTCGAGCTGCTGAAATCAAAACGAACCCATCAACATCACAAAGAGTTATTTCTGCCAGTTCATTTTCTATACGAATCTGTTCAAGCCTTGAACGCAACCAGTCAAACTCAACAGTTTCAATAGGGTCATAACTCCAGACTGAAAGTGAATCACCATCTACCAGATAGGAAGCAGTAACGGCAACACCAGTCAACCTGTGGCCAAGTGCCATGTCCAACCTCTGGCTTGAACTCTTATAGAGATTTGTCAGACCAAAAGCAACCGATGCAATAATTGCCACAAATAGTGCTACACCAATCAGTTTTTTACTCACTGGTTACCGCCTTGTCGTGGCTTTCTGATTGTTCACGTGCGTGATAACTTGATCTTACCAATGGCCCGGACTCAACCCAGCTCAACCCGACCTCACGGCCTAACTTTCCAATCTCATCGAACTCTTCAGGTGAGTAATATTTAAGAACAGGATGGTGATCGGGAGTTGGTTGCAGGTATTGACCGACGGTAAAAATATCGACACCAACTGCAGCTGCAGATTTCATTACTTCAACAACTTCTGCAACTGTTTCTCCAAGCCCAAGCATGATGCCTGTTTTAATTCTGGTGTTACTGGCCAACTGCCTGGCTCGTTTCAAAACTGTCAGCGATCTTTGCTGACTTGCCTGTGGCCTTACTTCAGGATCAAGTCTGGGAACTGTTTCTATGTTGTGTGCAAAGACATCAGGTTCTGCTGCCATAACTTTTTGCAATTGCATCGGGTTACCCATAAAATCAGGCGTCAGTACTTCCACGCCACAACCTGGATTCAACCTGCGAATCCAGCGAATTGTTGCAGCAAACTGACCACTGCCACCATCAAAATGCTCATCGCGATTAACACTTGTTACAACTGCAAATTTTAAGCCAAGATGTTTGACTGTTTCAGCAACTCTACGCGGCTCATCTCTATCCAGTGGGTCTGCAGCCCCTGTTGCCACATTACAAAAAGTACATTTGCGAGAACAGACGTTGCCCATAATCATAAATGTCGCGGTTTTTGCTGCAAAACATTCACCCCTATTAGGACACTTTCCACTTTCGCAGATTGTATTCAGTTCTGCAGTCCGCAACAACTTGCGCATCTCGTGATATTCTTCACCAGAAGCTGGTTTGACTTTTAGCCACTCCGGCTTTCCTGGTAAATCACGACGCTTGCTTGCTACGGTTTTTACCTTTTTCATAGTGTGATTTGTTCCAGGAGTTTGAATTTCCCATCGACAAATTCAATTGTCGCAGCCTCAATCAAAGGATCGTGTTCAAACACCATAATTGTCTTGTTCAGAGCAGCACGACTCAAATGATCTTTCTTCTCTTCCATTGTCAGCAGAGGATTCAGGTCGTACCCCATAATCCATGGCACTCTGATTTGGCTTGCCAACGGCACAAGGTCACCCATAAATGCAACATTGCCTTCACCGGTTGCAACCTCAACAACCTGTTGTCCTGGTGTATGACCACTTACCGGTCTGCATATTACACCGGGAATAATTTCCTGCACTCCTTCAACCAGCTCAAGCAAGCCCAGCTCCTCAAGTTTTTGAAAATCTTCCTGTCGGAAACTGGCCCGGTCTCTTTCAGTTGGAGACAACGCCCACTTCCATTGTCGTTGCTGAATCCAAT
>JABIBH010000160.1 GCA_018652925.1 bacterium
AATTCCTCACTTGCACGCCATAGAACATCAGTCCATTCTCCAGTGACCGCATCAAGGGTTAAGGCCTCCAGTTCACCGGACCAGTCAGTTGCATTAAATTTTGCAACAATTACAATATTTCCCGTATCAATAGAAGTTGTGGGCGCTGGGGCAGAACCATGGAACACAACAGCTTTAATACTTTCGGTTATGGTGGAAAGAGTGTTTATAAGTTCTTCTCTATTATTGGCAAGAAATGGCTGTCCAATACCATTTATTTCCTCATGCAGTGCATAAATATCTGAAGAAGCATCACCTCTTTCATTGCTGATTTTTGCCATTTCTTCAATCTGAACTGCATTATTAATTCCAAATCCAACCGCTATCGGGCTTACTTTAATATCACAAAGTGCATTTGTTGCTGCGGCAACCTCTGCTACAGTTCCGTTACCAAGACCATCTGTTATATCTATCAAAAACATTGGCTGACATTCGGCTGAAGTAAATGCCTGGCCAGACCCTTCCTGATCTTTTTTATTTCCATTAAAATATTGCTTTGCAGCTGTTATGGAATGATCAAACGGCGTACCATAGTGTGAAACAGTAGCATTAATAGCAGCCTGAAGCGCAGCCTGCTGGGTATCATCATTAAAGCTGCATCCCACATGAATTTTTGTATATTCAATATCTGAAGTATATCCGTCATCTGTCTTGGAACTCCATGTTCCATATCCCCAGGAAATGCTTCGATCCTTTACAAGATCACTTATTACATCCTTTCCTATGTCAATCCGGCTCATTTGAGCGCCTGCATCCCATGCTTCAACATTATTCCAGGTGACTGAACTGGTGGTAATAGTCCTGCCTGAAATATTATTATTTGATGCGATAAATTCAGATGGATTATCATGGGCTTGACCGTGAATTGTTAAGTTTGTAGCATCACTTCCTGCTTCATCAATTTCAAATTCCAGGTATGCGTTTGTTATGGTGGCATTTTTCGGGATTGAAACATGTTGAAATCGGATTCCAACGGTTTGGTTAGCCCCGTCATATACCAGTTCCAGGTCACTGCTTCCAGTAGCATTTACAGTGCCTGAACTGCTTTCCTCAGCATCATCACTTCCCTGGGATACCCTAATATTAACTTCTTGAGCTGTGCCATCGTTATATTCCACATGCAGCAACGGCGCTCCTGCGCTACTCCCATCATAGGAACTTGCTGTTCTACGTCCCGTGCCGGTGATAATGAAAATCATTGAATTTTCATACTGCCATCCATCTCTATTCACAATTTCCTGTACAATGCTTGATAAATCAGGCGTATGTGGTTTTACACTGCTGCTGACATTCATCATGCTGGTCATACTGCTGGACACATCCAGTAATACTAGAATGGCTGGACTTACAAGATTTTCCGTATAGATAGGAACATCCCCGCAGCTTGTGCCCTCGGGAAGAGCAAGAACCGTCAGGACAACATCAATTTCATAGGGACTGTTTGGCGTATTAGTCCCGGTAATTGTAATGGTGGCATTATAATTACCCGGGGCAAGGATGGTACTGGTGTATGTTATGGTATGTTCGGCCGACCCCCCGGAGATTAGAGTTCCTGTACTGTCTTGACCGGAACCTGCTATCCAGGAACCACCATCCGCCGTTTGTACTGCCATGGTATAAACAAGGTCTGCATCACCCGTATTTGTTATTGTGACGTTGTTCTGCACTGCATTGCTGTCTTCATAGCACAGGGCATTGATATTATTGCTGTCAACGGAGATATTGGGGAAACTGCCAACTTGATATTCAATGTGCAACAATGGTGGAGCTCCATCTCCATCATGGGATTCAGCAATTCTTTTACCAGAACCTGTGATAATAAAAACCATTGCATTCCCGGATGCCCATCCCGTTCTGCCAATGATTGCCTGGACTACACTGCTTAAATCAGGAGTCTGATGCTGCTCACCCATGTTCCAATTCGGCAGATTATCCCATGATGTGAACTGAGCTGTCCTGTCTCTATTGGATATATTATTAGCGGTTGAAATAAAAGTACCAGGATTGTCTGCTGCCTCGGCATATATATCAAGATTGGTGGGGTTTGTATTGACGTCTTCATCAACATCAAATTCAAGATATGCATTTGTTATCATGGCCCCCTGGGGAACGGCAACATTTTGAAACCTTATGCCGACTATCTGGTCAGTTGACTCCGTAATTAATTCCAGATCCGAGCTGTAAAGATCCATGGCCCCGGATTCACCTTCCTCTGCATCATCGCTGTTTGCTGATACACTGACCTCAACAGTGGGCACCTGGATTTCCAAAGTTACGTTGATATCTACTGGACTATTCGGGGCCAGGGGAGATGCGCCAGTATCTTCTATACGAATTATGGCATCATAGGAACCCCGCACCATGACAGAGGCAGTATAATTAACAGTAATGACAGTTGTTGCTCCGACGGACAGAACTCCGCCGTTAGAAGATAAAGTCACCCAGTCCTGGTCATCGGTCAAGCTGTAATTCAAGATGGCAGTTCCTGTATTTGTAATGGTAAATGTATCTGAAGCAGGATTGTTTCCAACCAGACAAGACGGCTCTAAAAGAGTTGTATTCACCTGAATATAGGGTGTGGG
>JABIBH010000161.1 GCA_018652925.1 bacterium
ATTTGGGTTGACTCCAGCCGATGCAGATTCATCCAGAGGAATCAGATCCATGAAGCATGTCGGGCATTGTCCAGACTCTGGAAGTTTATACTGCGGGTGCATTGAGCAAGTCCAGGTTTCAGCAAACGCACCACCTGCAACCAACACAATCAACAAGGTTATTATTATTTTCATTATATTCCCTCCGGCAAATTGCCCAAGATGATGTTCATTCTGGAGATCGCGGTCCTGCCATCAAGGCATGCCTTGGAAAACTCGAGCTCATAATCAAGAACCCGTTTTTGAGCGTCGATCAAATCAGCAAAACCAGAGTGGCCCGATTCATAAGCTGCACTGATTACCAGTACTGCTTCTTCTGCCTGCGGTAACAAGTTTTCATTGTATAATTTATGCCTGCGCACAGCCGATTCACATTTTGAGACAAGTGATTCGAGCTCAGCTATAAGCAATAGTCTTGTGTTATTTTCAATTGATTGCGTGAACGCATAATGAGCAGCAGCTGATTGTTCAGCAGCCTTGTTCTGCCCTCCCCAGATTGGCAGATTGAAGCCGATTCTGGCTATTACTGCATCTGATCCATTGTTGTCCATATCGATATCACGTTCATCTATTGCAACCCAATCAATTCCGGTAGTCAGGTCAGGCAGTTTTCTTTTTCCTGCCAACTCAACCGATGACTCGGCAACCTTGCTGTTGCCAACTGCAACCAACAATTCAGGTGCTTCATTCAACTTGCTCAATAACTGATCCAGCTCAGGTACAAACGGAGTCCACTGTTGCCATACCGCATCTGGACTGCCACTCAAAGTTGTCATTGCAAAAAGTTTTGAAATCAAAGGAATTCGTTTTGATCTGAGCTCAGCAACTGAATCAGCAACAATGTCATTGGCAAGTTTCACATCGATGATATCAGAATATTCTCCACCACTGCTGTACCCTGCTTCAGCAACTTCAAGCTGTGCAGCTACAAGTTTTTGATGCTCGAGAGTTTTTTCAACTGAGTAATCAAGCGTTGCCAATTCCCACCACAGGATTTCAACATCACCAAGTACTGAAGCTTTGACTCCTGCTAGATAAGCACCGTCAATTTCTGAAACCAGGCGCTGCCGTTCGGTTTGCAGACCTCTCTTGCCCCACATTGGAAATTGTTGTGAAAGTGAAAGAGAATGCGACTGAGATCCCAATCGAGTTTCAATTGGTTGAAGTGAAATACCAAGACGCAGCTGTGGATCTGGCAATCCACCAACAAAATCGATTTTTGCTTCAGCAGAATCAAAACGATGCTCAGCAGCAATAATATTGTGATTATTCTGAATTGCGGATTTGAGATAACTTTGTAGAGATGCACCGTTGGCTGATACAGAAAGCAACAACACAACAAATAACAATAACTTGTGAAACAACGAAAACCTCCAGCAGGGGATGCTTACTATATCCTACTGAAATACATGGTAATACAACTTCTGTAAATATGTAAGGTTCCGAAATAAATTATTCATGTAGACGCTAAGAAGCCTCGACCATATCGGCCGTGGCTTCTCTATGCAAATGAATGTACTAAATTTTATATTTAATTAGACAGTGCATATTAACAGCAGGTAACTTAAAGGAACTACAGGAAACTAGTTCTTCTTTTTCCTTGGCTTACCTGAACGCTTCTTCTTGGCAGCAACTGGCTTCGGTTTGTCCTTTTTAGGTTTCGATTTTACAGGCGGCTTGCTCTTTGCTGGCTTCTCAGCTTTTACAGGTTCTGCCTTTTTTGCAACTCTGGTTGGCCGTTTTTCTGTAAACGGCCTGTCTTCTCTGGGACTTCTTGGCTTGCGATATGGTCTTTGATTACGCCTTGATCCACTTGCCTCCTCACCTTCAGCCAATTTCAGTTTCAACGGTTTTCTGGCAACCATTGTTGTCTGCAGGTGATCGTAAATATCTTTAGGCAAATCTTGAGGTAACTCAACAGTTGAGTACTTGGGATGGATTCTAATCTGACCAACCTGGTCCCTGTTCATGCCGGTCTCATTGGCAATCGCCCCTAGAATATTGCGAACTTCAACGCCATCATCAGAACCAACTTTGACCTTATAAACGGAAAAACTTCTAGACATTTTATGTGAACCAAGGTTCTTGACTCGACGGCCACCTTTACGGTTTGGTGAGTCAAACTGAGTAGTCTCAATCCCTTTTGTTTTCTCAACCAGCAGCGGTCTGTCTTTTTGTGCCATACAGATTGCGCCTGCTGCGAGCTGAAGGATATCGATGTTCATATCTTCAAGCAGTTCCAGAGTCAAGTCCTGGAAAAACCCCATGCCCTGCGTTGACATGGTCTCAACTAAACTATCTCTGAACTTTTCAACACGTTTCAAGGTAACTGCGTCATGACTTGGCATTTCCATCTGATACAACGGCTGCCTGGTTACTCGCTCAATTGACTGGAGAATTCGTTTTTCACGAGGACTTGCAAATAGAATCGCTTTTCCGTACTTGCCGACACGGCCAGTTCTACCAACACGATGGATATATGCTTCGCTATCGCCTGGAATATCGAAATTAATTACCAGTGAAATACGATCAACATGCAAGCCACGGGCAGCAACATCGGTAGCAACCACAATATCAATCTTGCCATTTTTAAGTTTATCAACTGTTCGCTCTCTGGCAACCTGTGTCATTTCACCGTTAAGAGCCGCAACATCAAAACCGCGAGCCGATAATCTTTCTGCCAGCTCGGTTGTTGCCACTCTTGTTCTCACGAATATCAGAATCGCATCGTAAGATTCAGTTTCAAGCAACCTGGCAAGAGCTTCAAATTTGGCTCGGTTTGGAACAACCATGTAAACTTGTTCGATATTTTCAGCAGTAGATGTTTTTGCTTCAATTTTTATCTCGACAGGTTTTTTCATGAACTTTTTTGTAATTCGTTTTATCTGATGGGGCATTGTTGCAGAGAAAAGTGCGACTTGTCGCTCATCCGGCGTTTCTGCCATTATCTCTTCAACTTCTTCAAGGAATCCCATCCGTAGCATTTCATCAGCTTCGTCCAGAACCATCGTTTGAACACCACTCAAATCCAGAGTCCTGCGCTTCAGGTGATCCCGAATACGGCCCGGTGTTCCAACAATTACATGAGGACCGCGTCGAAGTTGATTGAACTGGAATGAATATCGTTGACCACCATAAATAGGCAGAACATGAAAGCCACGCATGTAGCGAGCGCACGCCTGGAATGATTCTGCAACCTGCAGGGCAAGCTCACGAGTTGGGCAAAGTACCAGAACCTGAGGTGAATTGTTGCTTAAATCGATTTTTGAAAGCAGAGGCAACACAAAAGCAGCAGTTTTCCCCGTACCAGTCTGGGCAAGACCCATCACATCGTCGCCATTGAGAATTGGCGGAATGCACTCTGCCTGAATAGGTAGAGGTGTCTCAAACCCAAGTTCAGTTACAGCTTTAATTAAAGGGTCAATCAGGTTCAGTTCATCGAACCGTTGGACAGAATTTGACATTGGGAAACTCCAGATCGGGAAAACAGAATTATTACTCCCCTAATCAAACACAATTGTATGAATAATGCTACAAACATATTACTTATCGTCAACAAGGACCCATGCATATTGAAGAAACCGCATCTCTCGGAAAATACCCAAAGTTAACAGATTAAAAAGCTTAAATTTAATCGACCCGATGGGATGCAATCCTACAACTGATTCCACTCGATACCCACAGTCTGCGAAAAGTTCACATATTGTACTCCTGGTGAAAAAGCGGAGATGCGTTCGGTCAAGAACCCCTTCATCGCTATAATCCCATCGACCACGAAAAAACAGATCCCAAACAACCCAAAAATGCCGCACATTGGGCACAGAGGCCACAATCCTGCCGCCTGGAGCGAGTTTAGTTTTCAAAATATTGAGTAGCTTATCCGGATCAACCAGATGTTCCAGTATATCATTGCAAAAAATGCAGTCGAAGTAAGCATCAGGGAGCTCAGCTGCCAGAAGTACGGCATCACCTGTGAGCACATGATCCAACCTGGTCGCAGCAATAGAAGCCGATTCCTCATCGATCTCTATGCCCCAAGTTTCCAATTTCTGCTTTTCTAACAGGCCGACAGAGAATGTGCCTTCTCCACAGCCAACATCCAATACTTTGACTGCGTTGGCTGGCAAGTAACAAACAAGTTCGTAACGTGGGTGATTGAAGTAACCTGGATTGGACAATTTGGAACCTTTCTTGATGTTTTACATATACTGGAAGTGTAGCATAGTAATTTTTTGGGCGTCAATTGAATTCACTTGTTATTCAGCCATTATAACAGTCCCACTTGCACAAAACTGGACTTATGTTACCTTAATTCAATCATACAGCCTTTAAAATGGAGTTGGAATGAGCCACCCTTTGACGCACTCAGTACACAAGTTCTACATCCCTGTGATGGGAACTGGCTTTACAATCGATACACCTCTGAAAGTTGCCAAATATGGCATCAGCTCAGTGGTGTCGCTTGTGGACGATGTTCTGATTGAACAGATGCGCCAAAGAATCAGCCTGGAAAGCAATACTCCGTTTGAAGCTATCGATAAAAGAGAAGACGACAGCAGAGCCAGACGCATCACTTCCTACTTGAACCTGATGAATGAATTAATTGAAAAACAGGTAAGCGAACTGCGCAATTCAATATTTGAAAAAGGAAATGACCTTTCCAAGTATTTTGAAATGCTCCCCGATTCTCCTCTGCGCACAATGTATGAAAAAATGCAGACTACTCTGGATCCGATTGAAAGAACCAGATTGCAAAATCTGCTGAAAGATAAAATTCAGGTCGGTGGTATTGATGTAAATATCATGACCAAGCTCGATCGCGCCCGCAAAGTACACGGTGAAATTTCAGAACAATTTTCCGATGCAATGAGCGCCCTGCGTGGTTATGCACAAAGCAAAGTTTGCAGCTCACTGGTTCTGTCTGCTGGCATGAACAGGAAACTCTACTCCTACATTGCAGAATTTGGTGATTTCTTTCCCGACGAATCTGGAGAAATGTGTAAACGGATTGTCCTGAAAGTCAGTGACTATCGTTCAGCTTTGATTCAAGGAAAACTTCTGGCCAGACAAGGGTTGTGGGTCAGCGAGTTTAGAATTGAATCCGGTTTGAACTGTGGCGGTCATGCTTTCGGTGGCAACGGCACTTTGCTTGGACCAGTGCTTGAGCAATTCCATTCTGAAAAAGAAAAACTGGCAGAACAACTTCAAGACATTTGGGCTGGGGCTATAGAAAAACTGGGCCACAATGTTCCAGAAGAGCCAATGTCCATTCGTGTGACTGTGCAAGGTGGTATCGGCACAGCTGAAGAAAATGAAATGTTGGAACAGAAATATGATGTTGATGGCATGGGTTGGGGCAGTCCATTTCTGCTCGTGCCTGAAGTTATAAATATTGATCAAGAACATCTGGATAAACTTCAAACTGCTGGTGAAAACGATGTCCACTTGAGTGGTGCATCTCCCCTTGGAGTTCCTTTCTGGAGTTTGAAGACATCAACAAGTGAAGAAAAAAGACTGGACTTGATTGATTCCGGAAAACCTGGCAGTAAATGTCCAAAAGGTTTCCTGGTCTCAAATACTGAGTTCACTCATGCTCCAATCTGCACAGCCAGTCGTGCATATCAGCGCAAAAAACTTGATGAATTGGATAGTTCAGAGCTTACAAATTCAGAGCGTGAGTTTGCAGAGCAGGTTATCAAGGACAAAGCATGTATCTGTCATGACCTTGCTGGTAGTGTAACAGTTCCAAAAGGCATTGATCCAACCGCAAGTACTGCAGTTTGCTGTGGTCCAAACACAGTTTACTTTTCACAAATTGCCAAATTGCGTGAAATGGTAGACCATATTTACGGTCGAATTCAACTGCCTCTCAGTAGTGATAGACCACACATGTTCCTCAAGGAACTCTCCCTGCATCTTGACCGATTGCGTGCTGAAGTTGAAAAGCACAAACAGGGACTGATTGAAGTAACTCCAAAATCTACTCAAACTATTCTTACCAATCTTGCAAGTGGTATCAGCCACTACCGCGAGAATCTCAGCAATGCTGTTTCAAACCAAAAAGAAGAATTTATGTCCAGGCTTGATAAGTTGAAAAGCGAGCTGGAAAAAATCGGTAAATGATAGTTGGAGCACCATGCGCTACAGTACTGACATTGTAATCATCGACCTAGAAGCCACTTGCCCTAAATCAGACGAGGGTGACAACCGCATTGAACGCAGCAATATCATCGAAATTGGTGCTATCAGGCTCGACCGTAAAAGCCTTGAAGAGGTTGACAGTTTCAGCGAGTTGGTCAAACCACACGAATATCCAATCACACCCTTTATAGCCGGCCTGACTGCAATAACTCCGGAAGATGTTGAAGATAAAGATACTTTTGACGTTGTTATGAACCGTTTTTTTGATTGGTACGGTCCTCGCAATAAAGCAATCATCGCCGCATTTGGTGCTTACTATGACATACCGTTGCTGAGACGAGAATGTGATGCTTTC
>JABIBH010000162.1 GCA_018652925.1 bacterium
AGGACCAGCCAATAGCAGTGCCAGGGCTGGACCTTTGGCCATGCCGTTGCCAAGCAAGCCTTGCAGGATTGGTACTTCGGTACAGGATGAGAAGTAGGTAAACGCTCCAACAACCGATGCCGTGAACGTAGAAATAAATCCGTTATTTCCAACCGCAGCAGCAATCCAGCCTTCAGGCATCAATCCCTGGTGACCTGGCCTGCCTAGCAGAAGTCCGGCAACAGTGATTCCCCAGAACAGCAGAGGCACAATGTCTTTTGCAAAACTCCAGGTTGAGTCCAGCCATTGGCCAGCCATTCCTTTTGTTCGCCATAGAAGCAGTGAGAGTCCTGTGATTGCCAGCGTAAATGGCAGCTGTGGATTTGTATCAAAAAACAGTCCCACAACAACAGCTGGAATCATTGCAATGGCCATCAGCTTGGCGCTGACTTTTATCCATCGGATTATCATCCAGAACAGCACAGCAGATGCGCCAATGGTGAGATACCACTTTATGCCTGCAAGTGAGATCAGGATGTTTGTCAGGAATGAATCGCTGGTTGCACACGGTGCAGCAAGTCCTGCAAAAATCAGAACCAGTATCATCATGCCAATCATTCTGGCCGCGCGTTTTCCCGATTCATCTTTTTCAATACCAGCCATGCCACCAAACATTGCAGGTGCCGGTTTGGTTTCTTCCTTGAATATCGACTGCATGATCAGACCAATTACGATACTGAAAACAATTGCACTTATTGTTCTGACTATTCCGATCTCAATACCGAGTACGCGGGTTGTCAGAACAATGGCAGTGATATTTATCGATGGCCCTGCGTAGAGGAAAGTAGTTGCTGGACCGAGGCCTGCACCCATAGACCTGATGCCGGAAAACATTGGCAGGATAGTGCAGGAACAAACCGCCAGAACTCCACCACTGATTGATGACACCAGATAGGAGACGCTCTTTTTTGCGCCTGGCCCAAGGTACTTCATCACAGTTTCTTTTTTGACAAAAGTGCTGATAGCTCCCGCTATAAAAAATGCAGGCAACAGGCATAGCAACACATGAGCCTGAGCATAGTCCTGAAGCATATAGAACGCTTCAGCAACTACTGAAGGGAGAGGCAACTTGTCTATTGGCAAAAATAGCGCCAGACCAAAAATGGTCAGCATCAGCGATAGAGGCAGGATGGTTGTTTTTAGAGCATTCATGGGAAGTAATATACTTTGGATTGTATTTTATGACAATAAAAAGCGCCCATCCAGGAAGGACAGGCGCTTGTATCAGCAATTATCCGAGTTTTTTGAAAACTTTCTCAATTTTGCGTAATGCCCAGTTGAGATCTTTCTTTGTCACAACCAATGGTGGTGCAAAGCGGATAACATTTTCGTGTGTCTCTTTGCAGAGCAATCCTTCAGCCATCAATGCTTCGCAGTAAACGCGAGCTGGTCTGTCCAGCACAACACCAATAAATAATCCGCGACCGCGAACTTTCTTGATGCTTTTGGCTTTGATTGCTTTGAGTCTTTCCATGAAGTAATCGCCAAGTTTTTCACTTTTCTCGACAAGTTTTTCATCGATGATTACCTGGACAGCTTCTCGTGCAACTGCAGCACCCAATGGGTTGCCACCAAATGTTGAACCGTGATCGCCAGGATTGAAAACATCCATAACTTCGTTGTCGGCAAGGAATGCGGATACAGGGTAGAAGCCACCGCTCAATGCTTTACCAACAATCAAACCGTCTGGGCGAACTTTGTCCCACTGGTGAGCAAACATTCTACCGGTACGGCCCAGGCCTGACTGAATTTCATCGACGATGAACAGCACGTTGTTTGCCTTGCAAAGTTTCTCAACTTTTTTCAGGTAGCCACGAGGTGGAATGTTGATTCCAGCTTCACCTTGAACAGGTTCCACAATGAACGCACAGGTGTTTTTGTTGATTGCAGCTTCAAGAGCTTTTGCATCGCCAAAAGGAACAACCTTGAATCCGGGTGTGAAAGGACCAAAGCCATCTTTGTATTGATCTTCAGTTGAGAAGCCAACAATGGTTGTTGTCCTGCCGTGGAAGTTGTCTGCACAAACAATGATTTCAGCTTTGTTCTTCTTGATGCCTTTAACCTGGTAGCCCCATTTACGAG
>JABIBH010000013.1 GCA_018652925.1 bacterium
CCACCATAGATTTTACAAGCTACGTAGAGGACATTGATAGTTCAGGATTAACTATTGCAATCTCAGTCGGCACAGAGATTACAGCTGACGTTACAGGCATGACGATTATATTTTCCGCAACCGAGAACTGGAGTGGCTCAGAGACATTTACAATAACAGTTGGTGATGGCCAATATGAAGCAAGCGACGATGTTATTGTTACAGTGACTCCAGAAAACGATGTTCCAACTATAGTTTTACCAGACTCATTCAGCTTCAACGAAGACGAGAGTCTTGTGGAAGACTTCACAAGTTACCTCAATGATATTGATGGCGACGATCTGATTCTTACTGCCACAAACAGCGCAAACATCTTTGCTGCAGTTGCTGGCTTCAGCGTAACTTTTACCGCTACTGAAAACTGGAGTGGAAGCGAAGAGCTCACATTTACAATTAATGATCAGCTGGGTCGCGCAATAGCATCGGACACAATCTCTATAAATGTGATTAGCCAGGATGACGGTATTGAAGTAACAGAATTGTTGCCAGCTGGGTTTGTTCAGGAGATTATTGAGCTTGATACAATCAACTTCTCAATTACAGCAGCTGATCCAGACGGTAATCCACTGGAATATCTCTGGCAGCTTGATGGTGTAGATGTTTCCATTACTCCGACCTATGACTTTGTTACAGATTATGAATCGGAAGGAAATTACAACGTAACACTTAATGTTACAGACAACTTCACAAGAAACACTCTTGATTACAGCTGGGATGTGGCTGTTGCCAAAAACAACCGCACGCCTAGCGCAGATGACCTAACTGCCACAGTTATTGAAGACGAGTTTGTTGCAATTACGTTATCCGGTAGTGACCCCGATGAAGACGTTCTTACATTCAGTGTTGTTGATCCACCAGCGCACGGCGTTTTTGCAGGCGGAACCTATACTCCAGATGCAGATTATTTCGGCCCAGACTTGTTCACGTATATATCTAACGACGGTAGTCTTGACTCCGACCCGGCAACTGTGACTATCACCGTAACTGCAGTTAACGATGCCCCGGTAATCAACCTCAGCGCTGCTTCAATTGTATTTACACAGAACACAACAACCACAGTAGATTTTGCAAGCTATGTATCAGATGTTGATTCTGGAAGCTTAACTCTTACTGCAGAAGGCAACCTGGATATTACAGTCAGCATTGATGGGCTGATGGTTGTTTTTGGAACAGTTGATTCTGAATATACGGGCTCTGAAGTAGTGACTTTTACAGTGACCGACGGTCAGTACCCAGCTTCTGATGCTACAACAATTACAGTTAATGGATTGGCCGACACGCCAGCAACTCCAACCAACCTGACTCTGACTCTTGTTGGCACTGATGCTATTGATTTGTCCTGGATTGATAACTCAATCAATGAAGATGGTTTTAGAATCTACCGCGGAACAGCCTCTGGCAGTTTGACCTTGCTTGCCGAAGTTGCAGCAAACAACACCAGCTATAGCGACACGGGTCTGGCTCCACATACGGAATATTTCTACAACGTTTCCGCGTTTAACGCATTTGGTGAATCGGGAATGAGCGACGAACAGTCTGAATCGACACCAAACACAAGCCCTGTTATTGACCTTGCTGGTTTGAATGTTGTTTTTGCTGAAGACTTGGGAACAGCAATTAATATTGAACCATATATAAACGACGATGATGGTGATGAACTTATTATAACTGCCACAAGCAGTGCAAATATTTTTGCCGTGGTTGATGGTTTTAATGTCGCATTCACTGCTACTGAAAACTGGAATGGAAGTGAAGAGCTTACGTTTACGGTTAACGACCAACAGGGCCGCGCCGTCGCTTCAGATGTTACAACAGTGGTTGTTGATCCGGTAAACGATACACCAACTATAGATTTGACTTCGTTGTCTATTGAGTTTGCTGAAGACGGAAATACAACAATAGATTTTACTGGTTACGTAGAGGATATAGATAGTTCAGGATTAACCATTGCAGCCTCAGTCGGCACAGAGATTACTGCCGACGTTACAGGTATGACGATTTTATTTTCGGCAACTGAGAACTGGAGTGGTTCAGAGACATTTACAATAACAGTTGGCGATGGCCAATATGAAGCAAGTGACGATGTTGTTGTTACGGTGACTCCAGAAAACGACGTTCCAACCATAGTTTTACCAGACTCATTCAGCTTCAACGAAGACGAGAGTCTTGTGGAAGACTTCACAAGCTATCTCAATGATATTGATGGCGACGATCTGATTCTTACTGCCACAAACAGTGCAAACATTTTTGCTGTGGTTGATGGTTTTAATGTAGCATTCACTGCAACTGAAAACTGGAATGGAAGCGAAGAGCTTACGTTTACGGTTAACGACCAACAGGGTCGCGCAATCGCCTCTGATGTTACAACAGTGGTTGTTGATCCGGTAAACGATGCACCAACTATAGATCTGACCTCACTGTCTGTTTCCTTCACACAAGGCACAACAATCGATGTTGATTTTGCTGAGTATGTTGAAGATATAGACCTGGACGTTTTGACTCTTTCAGCTTTGGGCAATGACAATATCACCGTCGATATTAACGGGCTCATTGCAACATTCGGAACTGCAAACCCTGAATTTACCGGTTTTGAAAATATTGTATTTACTGTTTTCGATGGTGAATTTGAGGACCAGGAAACAACCACAGTTACAGTCAATGCTCTAGAGGGAATTCCAACACCGCCATCCGACCTTGCTTTAACCGTTAATGGCACTGAAGAAATAAGCCTGCTGTGGGTGGATAATTCAATCAATGAGGATGGATTTAGAGTCTATAGAGGCCTTGCGGGAGATAACTTTTCCTTGTTAGCTGAAGTTTCTGCAAATGAAACCAGCTACACAGATAACGGCCTTACGCAGAACACAACCTATTATTATCACGTAACCTCCTATAACAGTTTTGGTGAAAGCACCCCCCAGGAAGCTCAAAGCGCAACAACAGAAGCAGAGCTCCCGATAGCTCCAATTGTTACAGCAGCCACATCTTCATCCTCGGAAATACTACTGGAATGGACCGACAGTATTTATGAAGATGGATACAAAGTTTACAGAAGTGAAGTTGGCGGTGAGCTGGGTGTTTTAGTTGCTGAACTTCCTGCGGATCAACTTGAATTCCTTGACGATGTTACGCTGGTTCCAGGCAGGACTCCAGACACAGAGTATTGGTACATTGTTGAAGCGTTCAATATTGCTGGCGAAGTTCAGAGTGCACAGGTTAGTGCAATGACTCTGGATATCATTCCAGAGTGTCCTGACAATCTTTTACTTGAAGTGTTGTCTGATACTGAAATCGCAATGACCTGGACTGACAACTCGGACAACGAGCTTAAGTTTGCAATCTGGAGAAGCCAGGTAGAAGGTGACTGTGGTGTGCTTGTTGCTGAAGTACCAGTCGATGTCACTTTCTGGCAGGACAGCGGACTTGAAATGGCCACTGATTATTGGTACTGCGTGTACGCTTATAATGAAATCGGTCAATGTCTGACTCCCGCTTCTGGTGGAGCAACAACCCTGAATCCTGTTCCAACAATTACTTCCATTGAAGACGTGCCTTCCGATGAGGGAGGATTTGTAACTGTTAATTTCACTCGTAGTATTATGGACACCGGTGATGGTGTTGGTGAGAACTACTCCATAGAAATCTTCACAGACGAATCGTGGACAGAGGTCGGCAATGAACAAGCGGTTGGCGATGATACATATAGTGTCATTGTATTGCTTCCGGAAACAGGAACAATATCTGAACCAATCAGCTTTCAGTTCAGAGTTTTAGCCGTTATGGATGAAGGCGGGTATTTTAGTGAAGAGATGTCGGGTTACGCAATCGACAACCTTGCTCCAGCGGTTGATCTTCTGACGGCATTGTCAACTCAAGAAGGTGTTGTGTTGGAGTGGAGCGCCGCAATTGTTCCCGACCTGCAACACTTTGTTGTAACTCGACGTGAATTAGGTGGCGATATGGTTGAGATAGGAACGTCAATGACGGTCTCGTTCCTTGATGCTGA
>JABIBH010000163.1 GCA_018652925.1 bacterium
CGCTTCCTTGTAGCTGAACGTAAATTCACCTTTAGGGAAAAGAGGAACATATAAATCATGTTCTGCAAAATCATCGAGGTTGAGAATCTTCTTTTTCAGATTTGCATAGCGATGAATAATTGGCAGGTTTTTATTAACTGTATCAATCAGACTATGAAAGACATCGGCAGGAATTGCAGTGTTATGCAGTGCCGCATCCAGTGTACTTTCATGGTTCCTGGCACGTGAATAAAAACAGTGAGCTTTTACCTTGGAATCAATATTTGCCGCAAATGTGTTGATGTTGCCGCTGTACGCATCCATGAATTTCTCAAAAGCCGATTTACGAACTTCTCTATTTTGGCTACGCAAATATTTACTATAAAAGGCTTTGGTTAGTGGCACCGTGTTGCCATCTTCGTCAACTATCTCATCCAGTTTCAAGTCTGCATTATCAAGTGCATTGAAAACATTATTACTACCGCCAGCCATATCCCCGGACATTGCCAGCGGCTGCTCACGTTGCGGATCAAGGGTATGATCTCTGCTGCGCCTGATGTCGTCGATGAAATGTCTGTAGTGGGAAAGCTCCGGTTCGTCTTTAAAGTATTTCTCCAGGGTCTCATTGTCGATAGCCAACAATTCCGGATCAAACCAGCTAATAGCTTCGCTATAAGAAACGGCCAAGCTGCCTGCTCTGCCATCGCGCTCAAGATTTTCACCAATACGAGTATCTTCGTCGCTGCGCATGCTGGCAAAAACACAAATACGACCAAGTTTTTCGCTTGTGCATAAAATTGCTTCAATAGCTTTCAATAAATCTGTTGCCGATTTTTCTGCTGCCCCGCGATGTTTTTCCAGATCTTGCAGTTCGGCCTTTACTTGTGCAAAATCAGACTCCCACGCTTCAATATCGTTATATATTTTTTCAATATTCCAGGTCAACTCAGAAGATATTTCTGAACGCTGTTTTGACTTAACCATCATTCCTCCGTTATAGTAACTGATAATACATTTCGTGAATGTAGACATGAACTTCATTTGGTTCAAGTTCACATCTTAAAAACAGGAGAAATTATGGGTCTCATTGGTGCGCTTTTGGGCGGAACTGTTGGATATATGCTTGGTGGGCCACTTGGTGCAATGATTGGCGGAAGCCTTGGATCAAGAGCTGGCAACAATCAAAGAAGTGCGGGCGGATACTCAGCTCAGGACGTGCAATCGACATTCCTGATTGCTGTAATCAGTCTCGCTGCTAAAACAGCAAAAGCTGACGGAAAAATTACCCCTGAAGAGATAGCAACGTTTGACCGATTTCTTCAACGTCTGGGTATGTCTGTCGCGGAACGGAAAATGGCTGCCAGAGTCTTCAATAACGCCCGTGAAAGCTCTGTTACTACTGCCGAGCTGACCAAACAAATCAAGCAGGTTATGGGCAACAATCGCGATCGTTTGCGCGATATAGTAGGTCTGCTTCTGGAAATAGCTCATGCTGATGGAAATTTTCATAAATCTGAAGAACAGTTTATCCACAACGTAGCTCAACAACTTGGGCTAAGTGAACAAGAATACAACAGCTGCAAGGCGATGTTCAGTTCAACACCAAACACATCGTCAGCCTACGCAATTCTTGGGGTAAAAAACGATGCGTCTGTAGATGAAATTAAATCTGCCTATAGAAAAATCGCACGTGAATATCATCCCGATAAAATTCAGTCAAAGGGTCTTCCAGAAGACTTTATGACCTTTGCCAAAGAGAAGCTTCAAGCCGCAAACAGCGCATACTCATCTATAAAGCAAGAACGTGGTTTCTGATGACATAGATCCCTTTTTGGTGTAACCTCTGCCGAGTTATAGCATCTTCTGATTTTCAAAAGGGAGTTAAAGTGAAATTTTCTGTTATAGTTCTGGCGTTGTTGTGCATGGTTGTATCCGTGTCCTCTGCAGATGTTAGAATTTCTGAGCCTGGCCTTATTTCCGGTAGTCAACTTTCTGCTTTCTACGGCACACCAGTTAGTGATTTACATCTTTTCGCTTTTGTAGGCGGGTTCTGGTACGAGTTACCGGTTCAAATTGATGAGCGCACCAGTGACGGCTCATTTTTTGGTTCCGAAGACGGCCTGCTTGACGACAACGATGAAGTTGTCTTTCAGCCTCAGGATTTTGGGGCACTGGCTCCAACATCGGCGTGGATTGACGACCTGGATTCACAAAATTATCCGCGTCTGAAACTGGCTGTAGCTGACCCTGTTCTAGGCAGCTCTGCCATTGGATATCTCTTCCGCTCATCAACTCTTCCTGACAATCCAGATACCTATATTACTTATGATGCCGGTGCTGATGAGGTTATGACTGACACTTATATGGTCGGTTTTGATAACAGCAGGTGGTTTTGGGACGAGCTAAGACTTTTTGATGGCAATGTTTATGGCGATGATTTATTGGATCGCGAAAAAACTCGTATCAAAGGTACAATCCTCTGGACTAACTGGACCCGCAACGAGCAGGATTTCTCACCAATTTATAAGCGTTATATTTCTGGACCGGTTCGAGTAATTCGTGAAACAAGGTACAGTATCGAAGTATTGGGTATCACGTCAGAATCTACGGCGACCAAACATTACTATGATTCATTTATGGTAACACCAGAAGATGTTGCCACAATTGATCCTCTTGCAGGAATAAATATGGTGCGGCTTTCCTATGACCTCACTCCTGCTGCCGTTGGATCTGTTGAGTCCAACCTTAACAACGCATCTCTTTTAGCCGACGGTGTTCCTGATGGCGCAAACACAAATATTCCAGCTTCAGAAATGTCTCACTTCTGGATCAAGATAAACCTCAATGGCAGCTCTCTGGTTTCAGTTGGTGATCAGTATGGTATGTCCAACGACAATGTGCTCTATCACCACGATGACTCCAGTGGCGGATCAGCTGATGGAACTAGCGACACTGGCGATGGTTCATCTTATGGTGATATCGGAATTCGGATGAACAACCCCAACACCGGCTCACACACCACTTCAGCTAGCATGTACCTGGCATTGGGCACTGACCTGCCCGGCCTCGATTGCCAGAGCTGGTTTGATGCCGGGTTCAACTACCAGGTTGCCAGTGAAGACTTTGACAATACTTCTGCGGTTGATACTCCAATGATAATTGCCAGCAATCTTCGCAATATCCCAAATCCATTCAACCCGCGTACTGAAATTCTCTTCCAGCTTTCAGATAACTGTAATGTTGAGCTGACTATTTACGATGCAGCTGGTCGCATGGTTAACGTGCTCTATAGCGGCAATCTTGCAAGCGGGCAACAGTCATTCACCTGGAATGGTAACGATCAACTTGGTCAGGCTGTTTCCAGTGGAACTTACTTTGCCAGGCTGCATGGCCACAACATTGATCTTGTGAAATCGATGTCGCTGGTCCGATAATTCCGAATGTTAATCCAGAGCCCTGATTATATCGGGGCTCTTTTTTTGGAGAACAATGCCCGAACTACCAGAAGTTGAAAATATTGTTTTAGCAATGCGCGAAAAACTGATCGGCAAAAAGTTGTCTCAACTAAATATTCGTCGTGCCGATATTTTTGAGCCTTCAAGTGGTGCGGTTCGCAAAGCAATTCTTGGTAAAAAACTCAATTCAATTCACAGACACGGCAAATACATGATTCTTGGTTTTGACGATGCAAACCTGATGATTCATTTGCGTATGACAGGACAACTGATTCTCAACTCTGCCGACACTCCAGACAAACACACTCACGCATTGTTTGATTTCGATGGCAATGAAGTTCGGTACCGGGACATCCGCAGATTTGGCAGGCTCACGCTGGTTGACCACCCTGAAAATCCTGGCGCAATAAAACATATCGGTCCTGATATGCTGAAAGCTGGATTTGCCGACTGGAGTGAGAAAATGAGTCGGCGCAGAATACCAGCAAAAGCTGCTTTGCTTGATCAGAAAATTGCTGCTGGCATTGGAAATATTTATGCTGATGAAGCTCTTTTTTTAGCCAAAATTCATCCACTGTCAAAACCGTGTGAGCTGACAGAAGACCAACTGCGTGAGCTTTTCAAACGGATAAAACAGGTTCTGCGGCTGGCAATAAAACATGGTGGAACAACATTTATGGACTTCCGTGACTTTAGTGGCAAGCCGGGGAATTTCAGAAGAAAGCTCAGGGTTTTTCAACGTGATGGTGAGCCGTGCAGAGACTGCAACTCAACACTTGAAAAAATCAAGGTCGGTGGCAGATCTACTCATTTTTGCTCACAGTGCCAGAAGTAATTTGCTCTCGATTGTTGAACACTCCGGCAACTCCCAGCAGAACCAACACAGCTCCACTAATTGTCCAGGCAGTAATCGGTTCGCTTAAAACAATATATCCAAGTATTACTGCTACAACCGGATTGACATAAGCATAAGTCAGGGTGATTTGAGTTGGTAATAATGTCAGGATTCGCATATATGATGTGAAAGCGATAATTGAACCAACAATAATCAGGTAGAAAAGCGCGCCCCACGCTGTTGGAGTTGGGTTGGGCATCGGCTCTTGGCGAATGAGCATCACAATCAAAAAACCGACAGCACCAAACAGATGTTGCCATCCTGAAATTACTGTAACATTCAACGATGGTGTTCTGCGTATATACCAGACAGTGCCAGCTGCCCAAGTCAGTGGAGCTAGCAACAAGCCAATCATCGGTCCAAGTTGATGGCTTGAAGAACTGATATCCGGCCACGACAAAACTGTTACTCCACCAATTCCAATGACAATAGACAAGGCAAGTTTCCAGTGAGGCAACCTGCGGTCAATGACCATGTCAATCAGCGAAATCCAGACTGGAAGAATTGCGACAACAAGTGC
>JABIBH010000164.1 GCA_018652925.1 bacterium
ACCGCAAAAAGCCCAAGCAACACGCCATCGATTGCAAGCAATACTGTTATCAATGTAAGTGGGTTTGATTTGCTTCTTGCCGCACCAGCAATCAGTGCGCCAACAATGCCTCCAACACCCGCAGATCCAAAAATAAAACCGAGTTCTTTTTCGCTTTGCATCATGATGTTTTTTACAAAATCAAATACAAGCGGTGGCTGCATTGCTGTAACCATTGTTACTGTACCCAGAAAAATTACAGCAAATCGGAGTCGAGGGTTTCCCAGCAAGTGCGTGGCGCCAAAGCTGAGATCTTTCCAAAACTTCTGCACTTTCTTGGGCGCTTTTTCGATTTCCAGATAAATAAATCTTCTTTGTATCAAAATTAGTGCAGAGAAAACGAATGTTAGTGAATCGGCAAAAAAAGCTGAGTTAACTCCACGTGATTCGACAATTATTCCACCAAGAGCCATGCCAAACATCAGTACAAGGTTTTGAGTCAGCATTGTAAGCGCATTTGACTTTTTCAACAGATTGTCTTCAACAACTTCCGGCATAAGCGCCAGTCGGGCCGGGCTGTGAAATTGTCTGCCAATAGAAAGCAGGGCGGCTAAAAAATATATTACGGGAAGAGACTCAACAAACGGAATCACAAACACAACGGTTGCACTGAAAACATCCGTCAGGATCATTACCCTTTTTTTGCGCCACCTGTCAATTATTACGCCAGCAACAGGCCCCAGCAAAACCCCTGGAATTATTTGCACAGCAGCCAACAGGCCAAGATTAACAACGCTGCCGGTTCTGTCCATAATCAGAGAGAAAAACGCAATGATTGCGATTTTGTCACCTAGTCCGGAGACTATTGATGCTGTCCATATTGACAGAAAACTTCTATTTCTAAAAAGCTTGCGCAAAAAAACCTTCCTATGTTCTTTCCAGAATTTTTATTTCAGGTTCTTTGCCAAGTAGTTTGTTTAATTCCGGTTCCGGGAGCCTGACCGTAACTGTGCAATATTTTTCATCGTGTTCTTCTTCAAACACAGAGCCTGTTCTGTGAAATATTGCCACAATATCCATTCTGAAAAGAGGAACCTGAAGTTTGTAAATTTTTTCCCCTGAAAACAGTACTCGCTCAATCGCGCCACGAACTTCTGCTGGCCCCTTTTCATCCAGTGCAGATATAAAGAGGGCTTCCGGATAGTCGCCCCTGAAGCGAGCCGTCACGTCTTGTCTTGCCTCTTCATCCAGCAGGTCGGTTTTATTAAAAGCCATAATTGTTGGGTGATCTTCTTCAACGATGGAAGCTAGAACTTCGGAAACTGCGCTTATTTGTGTTGCTGGATTTATGTCGGAAGCATCAACAACATGAATCAACAGATCCGCGTCGGCCACTTCCTGAAGCGTTGCATGAAAACTCTCAACAAGATTGTGTGGAAGCCTTTTTATAAAGCCAACGGTATCTGTAAGCAAAAACTGGTGGCGTTCATCAATTTCGATTCGTCTGGTTGTTGCATCAAGCGTTGCAAACAATTTGTCCTGGATAAACACATCGCTGCCGCTGATTGCTTTCATCAGGGTTGATTTGCCGGCATTTGTATAGCCAACCAACGCAACTTTGAATTGTTCTTTGCGCCTGCTTGTTTGAACTTTGTGTGATTCGGCAATGTTCTTAAGTTCTGATTTGAGCCTGGCTAATCTTTTGCCAACAATTCGGCGATCTGTTTCCAGCTGGGTTTCACCTGGGCCTCTGGTTCCGATTCCACCAGCATGCCTGTCAAGGTGAGACCATAATTTTGTCAAGCGCGGTAACATGTATTGTGTTTGGGCTAACTCAACCTGAAGTTTTGCCTGTTGTGTTTTTGCGTGAGCCGCAAAGATATCCAGAATCAATTCTGTTCTGTCGAGGACCGATATTTGTTCTTCCTCATGAGCAAGGGCCTCTTCCAGGTTCCTGCCCTGGGCTGGAGAAAGTTCGTTGTCAAAAATTACCATGGTTGCGCCGGTGCCAGCACAAACTCCACGCAACTCCTCAAGCTTACCTTTGCCAATAAATGTTGCTGCGTCAGGTTTTTGTCTGACCTGGTGAACCTGTCCGACAACTTTAGCGCCAGCTGTTTTTGCAAGCAGCGCAAGTTCGGCGAGGTCTGATTCACCACCAAGCATATTGCCAAAACGAAGAGGGAGGTCCAC
>JABIBH010000165.1 GCA_018652925.1 bacterium
ATCGGTTTCCAGGCCACCTTCTGTTTACCGGGGCAACCCATTCCAGATTGAAGTGGGACTTGCTTACGGTGGTGATATTCCTGCTGACAAACTTGCACAGGTTTTACGATTTGCGAATCGTGTGCCGCTGCTCTACCAGGCTTCAGCTTGTGCAGTACACAAGTCTGTTTTGAGCAACAACTGGCGCAGTTATGGAATGCAACAAAGTCGTGGCGCACTGCCAACAGGGCCATTGATTATTTTTGTTCACATGTCATCGGTATGGGTTCCATTTACTTCTGAAAGTAAAGAAGCTGTTGCCCATTACCCGGAGATTATCAAAGAGATTAAGCTTGCTTTGCAGGAAGCCGGTAGGCATTTGCAACGCTACATCCGCAGACGCGTTCGCGAAAAAGATGAATTGAAAAAACAGAGCTATATCCAGAAGTACATTCCACACATCGGAATTGCTTTGCAGGAAATTCTGGCTCTGGATGAAAGTGAAAAAGAAGAAATAATTGCAACTCTGACCAATACCCTGGAGCGAAGCAGAAAGTTGTAGCTATGTCAGATTTTGAAAAGTATCTGGAAAAAATCAACGCTGTTCATGGCCTGATCTCAGCACTTGGACTGTTAAACTGGGATCAGGAAACCATGATGCCCAGTAAAGCTGTCCTCTGCAGATCGCGTTGCAACGCTGTGCTTTCCGGACTTGTTCACGAAATAATGACCAGCCCTGATTTTGGTGAATTACTTGAAAGATTATCTGATCAGGAATTGAGCTTTGACCAGACTGTTGCTGTTCGAGAAACAAAAAGAGATCGCGATAGAGCAGTAAAAGTTCCTCGCAAACTGGTAGAAGAGTTGGCAATGGCCACAACCGCTGCAAATCAAACGTGGGTTCAAGCAAGACGGGAAAATAACTGGTCGCTATTTGCTCCTGACTTGCAAAAAATTGTAGAGTTGAGAAAACAACAGGCTGAAGCAATTGGTTATGATGAAGAACCGTATGATGCCCTGCTTACAGAATATGAACCTGGTGAATCAACCTCTAACCTTGTTGAACAATTTAGTAGTCTGAGAGATAAACTTGTTCCTTTGCTGGACAAAATCAGAGCAAAAGGTTCTGTAGATTATGATAAACTTTTACAGGGAAACTTTGAGCCGGCATTACAACAAACAATGTGCATTAATTTACTGGAATGTATCGGGTTTGATTTCTCTGGTGGCAGATTAGATAACTCCGCTCATCCTTTTACTGCTGAAATTGGTTGTAATACTGATGTCCGATTAACCGTAGCTTATCATCGTGACAACCTTGGTGCTGCACTTTATGCAGCTATCCATGAGGGTGGGCATGGGCTTTATGAACAGGGACTTCCATCGGAATTGATGGGTACTCCTTTAAGCGAATCGGTGAGTCTGGGTCTTCACGAATCTCAATCCAGGCTTTGGGAAAATATGGTTGGGCGAAGCAAACCTTTTTCAGTTCATTTGCACAAAGAACTTTCAGGTCTCTTCCCTGCTGAGTTTGAAAACACATCGACAGAAGATTTGTATAGAGCAGTAAATGTTGTAAAACAATCACCAATCAGAATTGAAGCTGATGAAGTGACTTATAACCTGCACATCATCCTGCGTATGGAACTTGAACGAGCCCTGATACAGGGCGATATCGATGTTGCTGACTTGCCTGATCAATGGAATGAATCGATGCGAAAATACCTTGGGATAACTCCTGCTGACAACAGCCAGGGAGTGCTTCAGGATATACACTGGAGTGCAGGTGCGTTTGGATATTTCCCAACTTACACTTTGGGCAACCTCTACGCCGCTCAATTCATGAGTGCAGCAGAAAGAGCTCTGCCTGAATTGAACAACCAGATTGAACGCGGTGAATTACTGCCGCTGTTGCACTGGATGCGAGAGAACATTCATCAACACGGTCGCAGATATAGTGCTGGCGAATTATGTGAGCGAGCAACTGGAAGCCCGCTTGCAATTGACCCATTTGTTAATTACCTGGAATCGAAATACACTGAACTTTACAGCCTGTAGAGAAGGATAAAAATAGTGTCCGCAAAGAAAAAACCCGAAAAACAACAAGAGCTTAACTTTGCACCAAAGAAAAAAGCTGCTGCGGTTAAGAAAACTGTTGGTAAGAAAAAAATAGTTAAACCTGTCAGTGGCTCTGCGTTAATAAGGTTGATGCAAAAAGAAGCCAGAGTAATCAAGAGTCACATTCTCAAGGGCAGCAAGCCTTCCATGAAATTTCCATTGCGAAGCTTGTCCAATGTGAACTATGACCCAAAAATCGGGTACTTCAAACTGAAGGGCAAAAAGAAGGAAAGAGCCTTGACGGTAAATACCGTTAAAACTTTTGCTCAAACTTTGAAGATGATTTCTCTTTCACAGGAACTTGTTGAAACCGATGACATGGCTACCAAGCGTGAAGCTTACTATGTAAGTAAAAACTGGGGCGATGCTCGTTTCAAAGAACAACCTGAGAGTGATACTGTGATGGAAGATGTTGAGGCATTTTTCTCAGTTAATCGCGAACAACTTGGATTTGTACCTGAAGAAAAAGGTGGCGATGTAGCAGGCAAACTTGTTGTTATAGATTATGATCGTGACTCTGGTGAAGAGCTACGCATCGATTGCACAAAATTTGGTTCTGGCGCCTACTCAGTTCCAATTTCAGTTGAGCAGCTAAAGTTTGAAACCGATGCAGACTTTATTCTTTGCATTGAAACCGCTGGTATGTTCCAGCGACTTGTAAAACACAATTACTGGAAAACTGCGAACTGTGTTTTGGTCTCACTTGGTGGTGTTCCAACCAGAGCGTGTCGTCGATTTGTACGTCGACTTTCAGATGACATGAATATCCCGGTACATGTATTTGTCGATGGCGACCCTTACGGATTTACAAATATTTACAGAACATTGAAAGTGGGATCAGGTTCTGCAGCTCACCTGAACCAATATTTCTGTGTACCTCAAGCCAACTTCCTTGGGATAACTCCGCAGGACATTGAAGATTATGAGTTACCTACTCACCCACTGAAAGATGTGGATATAAAACGCGCAAAAGATGCCTTGAAAAATGATCCGTTTATCTTGCATCACAAGCCGTGGCAACTGGCGTTGCACAAGATGATTAAAATGGGAGTTCGTGCAGAGCAGCAAGCTCTTGCAAAGCATGGACTGAACTATGTAATTGAAGAATACCTTCCACGGAAATTATCCGATGTGAAAGCATTTCTACCATAAACAGCCGGAGTAAATAATGCGTTCAATTCTTGTAATAAGTCGAATTAATCTATTCCCTGGATTAAGCCCGCAAGGGTTTTTGCCAACTACTGATATTAATCTTGAAGCACTACAACCAGATATGTTTTTTGCTGAACGCGATTTCATGGAACAATGCTCACACTTCAAACAGATAATTCCTTATCTGGTTTTGCATCGCGGTAGTGGTGAAGATGCCAGGATTCTATGCTACCAGCGTAAGGTAAAACATACTGAGACCAGGCTTGGTGGGCTTTGGTCTGTTGGCTTTGGTGGGCATATTGAACCCATCGACAGAGAAGATCCATTAACTCAAGAACATGGTCTACTACGCGCATCTGCACTCAGGGAGCTGGTTGAAGAAACCGGTCTGACTGTTGGTGGAACTGCCCTGAAACTATGCGGGTTCATCAACTCGGACAGCAATGATGTATCAAGTGTTCACTTTGGTGCAGTCTACACAATTTCTCTCGATGAATTACCTGATAGCGATGATGAGATACTTACCACAGTTTCAGAACAAGCTGAACCTCATCAGGCAAAATGGATTACTGTTGCCGACTTAAAGAATATGACCGGTGAAGGTGCTGCACCTGACGGCAGCTCATTTGAGGACTGGTCAAACATTGCCATTAACGGGATTTATTAGCAGGCTATTGCTTGAATTGACAGTTTCATCTATTACATTCGTATAATCGCAGATGTTTAGTTGCGCATGTTGCGTAACATCTGCAGAACAATTCTGACTCTCTCAAGGAGCAACGATCATGGTTAACAAGATCGGACTGGTAGGCGGCGGCCAAATTGGTGGCGTACTACTTTCTGAAATCGTATCACGCGGATTAGCTCGCAAAGTTGGACTAGTCGATATCAAACCACCAGCACTGGCAGAAGGAAAATGCCTGGATATTGCTGAAGGTTCTCCAGTTGTCGGCAGAGACTTCAACTACTCAGCATCAAAAGATTTCAGTGCATTGAAAGGCGCTGATTTTGTTATCAACACAGCTGGAGTTCCTCGTACAAAACGACCAGACGGAACAATGCCAACTCGTGAAGAATTGCTGACTATCAACTTGAGCATTACCGATGCAGTTGCTGCAGGAATCAAAAAATACTGTCCAAAAGCAACTGTCATTTCAATTGCCAACCCATTGGACGCAATTGTTTACAGACTTTATCAACAACTGGGTATCAAGAAAAACAAACTTCTTGGTATGGCTGGTGTGTTGGACTCTGCTCGCTATCGCTACTTTGTAGCTCAAGAAGCTGGCGTTTCAGTTGAGAATGTTGAAGCTATGGTCCTTGGTGGCCACGGTGACACCATGGTTCCAATCCGCTCTGCTTGCCGAGTTGCAGGTATGAGTGTTGAAGACTTTATCTCTAAAGCAAAATTGAAAAAGATTGAAGCTCGCACTCGTAAAGCTGGTGGCGAAGTTGTTGGTCTGCTTGGTAGCGGGTCAGCATTTGTCAGCCCTGCATGGTCAGCTCTGGAAATGCTTGAAGCAATCATCTATGACAAGAAGAAAATCATTCCTGTCTGCACTTTGCTTGAAGGTGAATACGGAGTAAAAGGTTACTTTGTTGGAGTTCCTGCTGTTGTTGGTAAAAACGGCATCGAAAAAATCATCAAAGTAAAAATGACTGCTGAAGAGAAGAAGTTGTTCAAAAATTCAGTTAAAGCTGTAACAAACACTTGTGCTGAAGTGGACAAACTTTCCAAAATAACAAAGAAAAAAGCGAAGAAGAAAGTTGCTAAAAAGAAGTAACAATTCTTGTTGATAATATCGAGCCGCCCTGATTTTCAGGGTGGCTCTTTTTTTTATATCTTGTCCAACCCGTCATATTGACTAAAATATAAATAACAGAAAGACTTGGATGAAAAACAGATTGGCGAAACTCAAATTTCATACGGAACGACTTCTCCAAGAAGACGGTTCAATGTTTCTGCAGCCTCTCGAAATTTTTCGTAAATATAAATGGGAATGGTTACGACCTGATATACTGGCTGGATTGACAGTTGCCATTGTCTTGCTACCTCAGGCTATCGCCTATGCAATGATTGCGGAACTCCCGCCTCAGACTGGACTCTATGCTGCAATAGTAGCTGCTATTGTTGGTTCTTTATGGGGGTCTTCCAAACACCTCCACACTGGACCGACCAATGCTGCATCACTATTAACTCTTGGTATACTTCTGCAAATTGTTGAACCTGGTACGCCAGAGTTTATTGCTGCTGCTGGATGCCTTGCGGTGTTTGTAGGATTAATTCGATTGGCACTTGGTCTTGCTAAACTGGGTGTTCTTGTAAACTTTGTCGCAGATTCTGTTGTCATCGGATTTACCGCAGGTGCTGGCATACTGATTAGTGCAGGCCAATTGCGCAACCTCCTGAATCTGGATTACCAAGGCACAACTGCTTTTTTGTTTAACATCCAGAGTGTTTTCAAACATATTCCAGAAACTCACATACCTTCACTACTATTGGGGTTGGCAACACTATTTCTGATTATCCTGCTCCGTATGCTTATTCCAAAACTTCCTGCGCCATTTATTGGTATGACTATTGCGGCAACTACAGTTGCTGTTTTTAATCTCGATGAAAATGGAATCAGAGTTTTGGGAGAGCTTCCCAGATCATTCCCAACAATAACCGCCATACCAATTTATGATATGACATTACTGGGCAAACTCAGTATGGGTGCTTTGGCGATTGCTGCAATTGGTCTGGTTGAAGCAATGAGTATTGCGCGCACAATAGCTTCTAAAAATGGTCAGCGATTAAATAGCAATCAGGAGTTTGTCGGCCAGGGTCTTGCCAACATTGCAACCGGTTTTCTTGGCGGCTATCCAGTGTCTGGTTCTTTTACCAGGTCAATTGTTAACCAAAAAGCGGGCGGCGTTACACAGCTAGCTGGCGTTTTCTCAGGACTCTGGATTCTGGTTGCACTGCTTTTACTTGCCCCACTTGCACGGTTTTTACCGCTAACTTCACTTGCCGCTGTTCTGCTTGTTACTGCCTGGAATATGGTCGACAAAAAAGAGATTGTCCGCATTTCCAGGTCATCTCGCGGTGACTCTGTAATAATGTTCTCTACCCTTGGTGCTACACTGCTGCTGCCTCTGGAATTTGCTGTTCTTTCTGGAATGATGGTGTCGTTCTCAAGACACCTGCTTAAAACATCCACTCCAGATGTTCACGAAGTTGTCCCTGATGAAAACTTTCACCACTTATTGAAAGTTAGAAATCGGCGCCAGATGTGCCCACAAATGGGACTGATTGAAATTGAAGGTTCTCTATATTTTGGCGCAGTTGCTCATGTTGAGGAAGAAATCCAGCGAATTCTCAAGCGCTCTCCCGGCCATGTTTTTCTGCTGCTGAGAATGCATCGTGTAAATCACATTGATGTAAGCGGTGTCCATATGCTTGAATCTGTAATCGGACAAATCAGAGATAAAGGTGGCGACGTTTACTTTGATGGCATCCGCTCCCGTGTCCTGCACATGATGAGTGTTAGTGGTTTTATGAGATTCTTGGGGCATAGAAATATTCTGCGCAAAGAAGATCCAATCGGATTTATGTTCCACAAAGTTTTGCATCCTGGAATCTGCATTTAC
>JABIBH010000166.1 GCA_018652925.1 bacterium
GGGTTGTCAGCATACCGACAATCAGCAGGAAAAACCTGCCGTTTCCAACAACTGTAACCATGCCATGCAGAATCTCTGCCAGTGACTTGGAGGTTGCTTCTTCATCGCCCTCACGGTATGGCTCTTTGTAAAACAACAGGCAGGTAATACCAAGCAGCAGAATCCATGCGGCGCTGGCATAAAAAACATAATCCCAGTTCCAGCCTCTGACGATACCGGCAATGATTGGCCCAATAAATCCACCAACATTTACCATCATGTAAAAGATGCCGTAACCCATCGACCCGGTTTTTTCGTTAGTAGTTTTGGCAATGGTGCTGATTACAACCGGCTTGAACATACCGTGCCCAATTGCTAACAACATGTAGACGGCAAAGAAACTCCAGAATGTTTCAGGCAGACGAAGCAGCAGATAACTTGGTCCCATGACAAAACAGGATGCCATGAACATTTTTTTGTAACCGTATTTGTCAGCAAGTGCACCGAACACTGCCGGCAAAAGATAGAGGAAGAAAGTTGCGATGCCCTGGATTACTCCACGATCGGCACTGCTCAGGCCAAGCCCGCCGTCCTCGATTTGTCCAGTGAGATAAAGAGAAGACACAGCATAAAAACCGTACCAGCCCATCCGCTCAAAGATTTCCATTATGTTGGCGCTCCAGAACGCGCCCGGGAACATTTTCCATACTGAGGTTTTACTGTTGCTCATACTACTCCTGAAAAGCTGTAAAAAACCGTCCGTGAGAACAGACGGTGTGGATTGCAATTCGCTGGTACAGGGTACTGGAAATCTGGATATTAAGCAAGTGTGGTTCCAGGACTCAGTCCTGATAGAAAAACCCACCCCCATTGCTGAGGGTGGGTTCTTGTCAAGCCTGGACTGCGTGGAAGGATTACTTAATCAACGCAATCTTCTGGGTCTGTACATCGCTACTCGTTTCAACTCGTACGAAGTAAAGCCCCGTGGCAACCGCAGCATTGCGGCTATCGCGTCCATCCCAGACAACCTGGTGTGTTCCTGCAGTGCGAGTGTTGTCAATCAGAGTTCTAACTATCCGACCAGAAATGTCATGGATAGTGAGTCTGACATAATCCTCATCACTTAAAGAGAACCTCAGTGTCGTGCTAGGGTTGAACGGATTCGGAAAATTGTCTTTCAGTTCCAGACGACGTTTTACGTAATTCCCTGGAGTTACATTCGAAATGCCTCCCAGGTGAGCGCAAACATTATCGATATAGAACTGCTGTCCACCAATTTTCATTTTCTGTACATCACCAACCAGGGTGATTTTACCAACCTGATATGTGCTGTAGTCTGTGTAATCGACATATAGCGTCACACCTGAAGCAATATTATTAGGCATGGCTTCAAATTCGCCTATATGTAGAGTCTCGCCATTGATTTCCAGATTTTCAACACCGGCACCGTCAAAGAAATCGATGGTAACGCTGTCAACAGTTCCAAGTCCTGCAAAATCGTAAACCAGGTTGATGTTACTTGGGGCGATCACATTGTCTGTTCCGATTGGAGCAAAGGCAGATGCGATAGATGCGTTATTGAAAACCAGGCCAGAGCCAGTGTCGAATATGTCAAGAGCCACATCAATGCCATCTTCATTGAAGATCAGGTCACCGGGGACGTTGCCATATGAGCTGCCCCACGTAGTTCCCAGAGCCAAGGATTCGTTGTCACTCAAGTTGTCACACCCACTGGTACTTGTGTCTTCATAGACGCAGATGTTGTCGATCTCGAATTCCTGGCCAGCGAGCAGCAGTTTCTGGACGTTGCCATACAGAACTGCTTCGCCATAAAGTCCACCAGGAACTACAGAAGTTGTGACAAAGTAATTTACTCCTGGTGCAATTGCCATTGGAGCAGATTCCAATTGGCCGACGAATATAGGAGCTCCGTTGACCTGCAGATTCTCATCGCCACCGTAAGTAACAAATTCAAAAGTCACTTTTTCAACTGTGATTCCAAGAGCAGCAATATCAAACACGTTGGCAATATTGTTCAGGTTCATTGCGTTTGCATCGCCTGTTGCAGAGAATGCAGGGACGATTGTTGCGTATCCAAAGAAAAGTCCTCCGGTTGGCCAGACAATATTATCAACCATGACAGGAATATTGTCTTCAACAAGGATAACGTCGCCAGCAATGTAACCTGTAGCTGTTGAGAATTCAGTGCCGATAATCTGGCTTTCGTAATCAACAAGGTAGTCACATTCACTTGGTGGTGGGTCTTCGCCTTCGATGACACAAATTTCATCGATCATGAATTCCTGACCACCAACAAGTAGCTCTTGAACATCGCCACTAAGAGTAACTTCTGCTCGATAGCCGCCACCTACAGCATAAGTTGCAAGGTTCATTGTAACCCCTGGTGCAACAGTAGACGGGAATGTTGTGAAATCGCCGATATACAGAGTAGCTCCGTTTACCTGGAGATTTTCCATGCCACCAAAGTCCAAAAATTCGAAAGTTACTTCTGAAGTGTGGATGCCAAGACCAGCAATGTCATAACGATTGGTTACATTGTTAATTAACATCGTTTGATTTACGCCAAAGCCAGGAGCCGCAGATACATCAACCATGCAGTAATTGAATCCGGATCCTGAACCCCAGTTAAAAATATCGACATAAACATCAATGCCATCTTCATTGAAAATCCAGTCACCAGGTGCATAACCGGATGAGTCATAAACTGTGCCGTATGCAAGTGTATCGTGGCTGACCAGGTAGTCGCAATTTCCGTTAGTATTTGGAGAAATACCGATGCCGTTTGCGCAAGTCACATTATCAATAAAGTATTCTTGCCCACCGATGCGAAGTTGCACAACAGGGCCGGTCAGTTCAACA
>JABIBH010000167.1 GCA_018652925.1 bacterium
ATGGGATTTACTTTCTCCAATTATTCATTCTCTAATAAATTTTTATATGTCAGTTGCGGTATCTGTTGCAGATATGCTGTAAAAAAAGTCGGACCTCATATGAGACCCGACTTTCAGTACTGAAAGCTCCAGGTTTAGTGACCTAGAGAATTACTACCCTTATCACCAACATTAAACTCATCGGGGGTACTTGGGCCATTTTCTGATGGATCAAGTGAAGGGTCGTCTTGGAATCCCACAAATACACTTATAGCTGCATGTCCACTTTCGTTACCAGTAAAATCAACAGCAGAAATGCGATATTCATTCAGACTGTCTTTTACAGGCGAACGGTCAGTAAAGCCGTTAATTAGAGAAAGCTCTGTGGTCAGCTCTACCATCTGGCGATTAATAACACGGTATACCTTGAAGCCATCAAAATCGGCATCAGTAGTGTTGACGTTCCAGTTTAGTACAACCTCTCCAGAGTCCCAGGCTTGTATTTCCAGGCCGAATGGAACTGCAGGTGGTGCGGTGTCAACTACAGTAGGACTGTAGACATCTCCGCCACCGCCGCCACATCCGACCATAGCAAATACGGCAGGGACTAGCGCAAGAATTAGAAGCTTTGTTTTAAATGTCATCCTTTGTCCTCCTTGAACAAAAACAAACTCGTTCCTGAATAAAATAATTCTATTCTATAGATTATATCGGGAGCTTTTCGGAATTCTTTAGTAAAAAAAGAGAAAAAATTCAATTATTTTAAAGAAAAATCGGACCCCGTATTGAGGCCCGATTCTTACTATTTCAGGAGCTATTGCTCAATATGTCCCAAATTGCTTTAAGGCTTACCTTCTACAGGTAGCAATGAAGGCTCATCGTGTGGCTCAACATAGAGTTCAACTCTAGCATATTCACTTTCGTTGCCCGTGAAATCCAGAGCAGTAACTCTATATTCGTTTTTAGCATCATGTACTGGTCGGAGATCGGTGTAGAAGTTGTCTGAAATAGGGTTGAAAGTTAATTCAAGCATCCTGGTGTCAACAACACGATAAATCTTGAAACCATCGAAATCAGCATCAGTTGTGTTTTGACTCCAGCCCAGAACTACTACGCCACTATCCAAAGCTTCTGCTCCCAGATCAATCGGAATTGCTGGTGGAGCTGTGTCTACTACAGTTGGAGTGTAGGTATCTCCGCTGCTGCCACAACCGTTAATAGCAAATAGAGCTGGAATCAGCGCAACAACTAGAAGTTTTGTTTTGAAAGTCATTTTTTTCCTCCGTGAACAATTTTTCCTGAAATTTGAACTTTATTCTACGGTTGTTATCGGCAGATTGAGGATGACCTTTAGAAAAAAATGGTTAATTTAAAATAGCTAACTACATAAAAACACTTGACTTGTGAACCGATTTCAGAGAATATCAAGGCTATCAAGCGGCTTTGCCGCTAAATTTTGTATCCCTAAACAAAAAAGGGGTGTGTCATGACAAAAGCAGATATCGTTGAGGATATCGCTCTAAAGACTGGGCTGACCAAAAAAGAGGTCGGAGAGACTGTCGATCTTTTCCTGGACAAGGTTGGAGATCTTCTGGTCCAAGGTAAACACTTGGAAATAAGAGGATTCGGAACTTTTAAGGTAAAAGAACGCAAAGCACGAATGGCTCGTAATCCCAGAACCGGGGATGCTGTTCCTGTTCCAGCTCGAAAAGTACCTGTATTCAAAGTATCCAAGATGCTTAAAGACAGAGTCGCTGAGAAAGAAAAGCCTGCACCAATTTTTTAGTATCTGACAATTAATACTGTTGCCAGACTGCCTGCCGGCTTCTCCAAGAGGTGTTTCTGGCACCGTTTAGGGGAGTTCGGTCTTTATGATTGATTTACGCAGTGATACGGTAACTACTCCTTCGCCTGCCATGCTTGATGCTATGGTGGGCGCTTCTATTGGTGACGATGTCTTTGGTGACGATCCCACAGTTAATCTCCTTCAGCAACGAGTTGCAGATCTTCTTGGTAAAGAAGCTGCTCTTTATGTGCCAAGTGGCACAATGAGCAATCAGATAGCATTACGATGTCATACTTCCCCTGGTGATCAGATTATTTGTGAAGATGGGGCTCATATTTATCGATACGAAGGTGGTGCTCCTGCTGTATTGAGTGGCATTACAGTCACTTGCATTAAAACCCCGGGCGGTACAATGACCTGGGAACTGATTGCTCCTTCAATCAATCCCGATAACATTCATTGCTCGCCGCCAAGGCTGATATGTATTGAAAATACACACAATCGGGCTGGTGGCAGGGTGATTTCCCAGGATATTATTGAAGATATTGCTGCCAATGCTAGAAAAGCTGGCTTGAGTATGCATCTCGATGGTGCCCGGCTCTGGAACAGTCATGTGGCAAGTGGAATCCCATTCAAGTCTTTGGCAGACCCGTTTGATAGTGTAAGTGTCTGTTTCTCCAAAGGGCTAGGTGCTCCAGTGGGGTCAGTTCTATCGGGTAGCAGAAAGTTCATCGACAAGGCAATTCGGGTTCGCAAAATGCTTGGTGGTGGAATGCGTCAGTCTGGCCTCCTGGCAGCAGCTTGTATCTATGGACTTGATAATAATATCGACAGGTTGGCTATCGACCATGAAAACGCCCAAACTATTGCAAGTGGCGTTGATAACCCACTTCTTGAAATAACTCATCCGGTAGAGACAAATATTATTGTGTTTGCGGTTTCCGATACAGCTGGTTTAATAGAACATCTTGAAAAATGTGGAGTGAAAGCAGTACTTTTTGGTACAGGGTTGGTTCGAATGGTTACCAACTTGACAGTTAGCTCAGACGATGCAAAAACAGCGCTCACTGCGTTGAATAGTTACACAGGAGAAAACTCATGAAGATTGTGATTGTAGGTGCAGGAGCGGTAGGTTTTGATCTCGCTCGCACTTTGAGTCGTAGAGATCATGATGTGACAATTATAGAAAAAGATCCATCCAAGGTGGGTGCGGCTCAGGAACAGCTTGATTGCAGTATTGTTATAGGCAATGGAACCAACCCCAAATTTTTAACCGATATCGGAATGCGTGATTGTGACCTTTTTGCTGCCGTGACTGATATTGATGAAGTTAATGTCATTTCATGTTTGACAGCTCATAAGCTTGGTGCCGGGAAAAAAGTTGCCCGGGTTCGTTCCGACGGGTATTACCTGGATGATCATCTGGTTCTGGATAATATTGATCTGGCAATTAATCCTGAGCTTGAAGCTGTTCGTACTGTTCAACAACTGTTGTGGGATACTGCGGCAAGTGATGTTCACGAATTTGCCGGTGGCAGAGTGCGTGTTGTCGGGGCTCTGGTTGATGACGACTCAATGGTTGCTGGCAAGTCACTCCTGGAAATTGAATCAAAACTTGGTTCTCGCTGGGCTTTGGTAATTACTGTTGTGCGAGATGGGGAAACTCTGATTCCTCGTGGCAATACAGTTATTCAGTCTGGTGATCAAGTTTATGTTGCAGGTAGCAGGGCTGCTGTTGATCGGGCTCTGGCTTATGTACATGCACCGCAATCACAATTGAAAAATGTGATGATTGTCGGGGCAAATCAGGTTGGTCTGCATCTGGCAAGAGACCTTGAGCATCGTGGTGTAAATGTAAAGCTGATTGATCGCAACAAGGATAAATGTATCCGCGCTTCCGACAGCCTGCACAAAGTACTTGTACTTCATGGTGACGGAACTGATGTCGATTTATTGCTTAGTGAAGGTGTGGAAGAGATAGACGGTTTTGTTTCTGTCAGCAGAGATGAAGAAACCAATTTGATGGCTTGCCTGCTGGCTCATTATCATGGCGCAAGGAAAACCATCTGCCTGGTAAATAGACCAAATTATGTTCCATTGTTACCGATGCTTGGTGTTGACGCTGCTGTTTCTCCAAGACTTTCTGCTTCTGATGCTATTGCCCGATTTGTTAAAAGAGGCAGTGTTGTCAGCACCCACAGTCTGGGGTTCAGCGGGTCGGAGATTTTGCAGTTCCATCTTACTAATAAATGTAGCTGCCTTGGGAAACCACTTTCTGAGTTATCATTTCCGCGAACTGCAGTTATTGGAGCTGTCCTGAACCGCAGTGGTCGTGTAGTAACCCCCCGAGGTGATACTGTATTGAGTGTAGGAGATGAGGTCGTCGTATTTTCATTGCCCGATGGTGTGAATGATGTTGAAAAATTCTTTGGAACGGAGTAGTTGATTGAATCTCCGTGGAGTTAGCAGAGTACTCGGTTTTCTATTGCTGATGACAGCAGGATTTTTGATGCTGCCAATGATTGTAGATTTTATTTACAAAGAAGGCGATTGGTCAATCTTCCTGATTTCAGCCGTAATCACAGCTGTTTCTGGTGGCGGTTTGATGTTGGTTGGCAAAGGCGCAAAAGGGCTCCGACATAGAGAAGGCTTCGCGATTGTTTCATTCGGCTGGACATTGATTGGAATCGCGGGGGCATTGCCGTTTGTTCTGTCTGGAGTGATTCCTTCATTTACCGATGCAGTTTTTGAATCGATATCCGGATTCACCACTACCGGTTCAACTATCATGACAAATATTGAAGCTGTTTGTGAAGCCCACCATGGCATGATATTTTGGCGTGCCCTGATTCAGTGGCTTGGCGGTATGGGAATTGTGGTTTTTGCACTCGCCATTCTGCCATTACTTGGTGTTGGTGGTATGCAGCTCTTCAGAGCAGAATCGCCTGGCCCAAGTACCGAAAAACTAACTCCTCGCATCAAGGAAACTGCCAGATTGCTTTGGGTAGTGTACTTGTTGATTACCATTGCTGAAGTAATAATGCTGATGGCTGTTGGCAGGCTTGGTTTGTTCGATTCAATCTGCCACAGTTTCACAACTATGGCAACGGGCGGTTTCTCAACTCTTGATAGCAGTGTCGGTGGGTTTGGGTCGGCAGCAGTAGAGTGGATTATAATATTATTCATGTTCATTGCTGGAGTGAATTTCAGTCTGCACTATCTGGCTGTCAGCGGTAAACCTCAACGTTACTGGCAGGACGATGAGTTCAGGTTTTACTTAAAAATGCTGGTAGTATCATCAGCACTGATTATTGCAGTTTTGATTCCTTCAGGCTTTTTCAGTAATATTTCCGATGCAGTCAGAGGATCTGTTTTTCAAGTAGTATCTATCTGCACCACAACCGGCTATGGAAGCAGCGACTACATGCTGTGGCCTCCATTCACTCATGCTATCCTGCTGTTCCTGATGGGTATTGGCGGTTGTGCAGGGTCAACCGGTGGTGGCATAAAAATGATGCGTGTTCTGCTGATATTGAAGCATGGACATGTAGAAATGAAGAAGTTGCTGCACCCCAGGGCGGTCTATTCAATCTGGTTCAACAAGAGATCGATTCCACAGTCATTGATGACCAATGTCCTTGGATTCTTTCTGCTCTTCATGCTTGTTTTTGTGACCGGTATTCTGGTGCTTACATTAACAGGCAACGATATGGTTACAGCAGTTGGTGCTACAGCTGCAACATTGGGAAATATTGGCCCAGGTCTGGGCATGGTGGGGCCAACCTGCAACTTCGCATTTATGAGTGGTGGAGAAAAGTGGTTCCTGACATTCCTGATGCTTGTCGGCAGGCTTGAAATTTACACATTTCTGATTTTGTTACTGCCAGCTACCTGGCGCAGGATGTAAAAATGGGAAACAACTGGGTTTTACCTGCAACTGAAATTGTTGAAAAGTGCTCAGCTTTTATTGCTGGCACAGTTCATGCAGCAGGTCTGAAAAAAGTGGTAATTGGACTGTCTGGTGGTATCGATTCAGCAGTTGCAGCGGCATTGGCAGTTGATGCTTTGGGCAAAGAAAATGTCCTTGGTGTTTGTATGCCTTACAGGCTGAGTAACCCGTCGTCGTTGGCAGATGGACTAGCTGTAGCAGAAAGCCTGCAAATCGATGTTGAAACCAGAGATATATCACCAATGGTTGATATTTTTATAAATGATTTACCTGAAGGTGAAGCAGTTCGCAGAGGTAATGTTATGGCCAGGTGCAGAATGATTGTGCTTTACGATATTTCTGCAAGAGACAGTTCGCTTGTTCTTGGAACTGGCAACAGAACTGAAACTCTGCTCGGTTATGCAACACTTCATGGCGATGCTGCATTTGCGTTGAACCCACTTGAAGATTTGTACAAAATGGAAGTTGCGGCAGTTGCCCGGCATATGGGCCTGCCTGATGAGGTTATTAACAAAGCACCCAGTGCCGATTTATGGGAAGGTCAGACCGATGAAGGTGAACTCGGCTTTTCCTATGACGATGCCGATAATTTATTGCATCTGATAATTGATGAAGGATTAGGTGACAGGCAGATAGAATCGTTGGGCTTTAAGAAGGAAACTATTGAAGCAGTGCGCAACAAAATGGTTTCCCAAGCGTTTAAGTGGAAGTCTGTACCTGCAGCAAAATTCCCTGGTCGACCTATGCCGGAGTTATAAATGATTACTCTTCCCGAAATCGATTTTCCAGAAGGAAGCTGTATGCTGGTTGCAACTCCAATCGGCAACATGAGCGATATGTCGTTCAGAGGGCTTGCTGCATTGGTTGCAGCAGATGTGGTTTATGCTGAAGATACCCGTCGGACCAGAAGACTGTTGGCTCATTACGGGATTTCAGCCAGGCTTGAGCCGTTGCATGATCACAACAAGGAAAAAGTTGTTCCCAAAGCTGTTCGCAGAGTTAGCGATGGGCAGAAAATTGTGCTGGTTTCCGACGCAGGGATGCCTGCAATAGCAGATCCCGGTTTTGTGCTGGTCAGGGAGTTGCGTAATGCGAATTTGCCTTACTCAATTGTGCCTGGACCATCAAGTGTATTGGCAGCTCTTGTTCTGAGTGGGTTTCCTACCGACAAGTTCTATTTTGCCGGTTATTTGCCCAGAAAATCTGGTAAATTGCTTAAAACTCTTGAAGGGTTACTTTCGGGCAAAGAAACTGTAGTTGCACTTGAGTCATGTCACCGTATACTGAAAAGTCTGGCAGCTATCAAGGAGCTTGCTCCTGAAAGAGAATTGGCAATTGCCAGAGAGATTACAAAAGTTCATGAAGAAACTTTGCACGGTACTGCCGGGCAATTGACAGAAATGATGACTGGTCCCAGGTTAAAAGGGGAACTGGTTTTGCTCATTCACGGTACAGGCTAGGAGAGTAACAAATGTTTAACGATGGGTTGAAAAAAACTGTTCGTAGCAAGTTCAGACCAATTGTTCTGGCTTGTGATCGGATTGGATTAACACCGGATGCAGTTTCTGTAATCGGTTTGATTCTCAGTTTTATTGCTGCTGTAATTGCTGCACGAGGCAATCTTTTTCTCGGTGCTATTGTGCTGCTGATTGGTTCCGCACTGGATATGGTTGATGGTGATCTTGCTCGTATGCAGGGAAAAGAGTCAAAGCGCGGAGCATTTATCGATTCAAACTTTGACAGGCTTGCTGAAGCGGGCATTTTTGCCGGCCTTGCCTGGTTCTATATGACTGCACTGGACTCTGTTAATACCATGGCCGTGCTACTGGTCTTCCTGACATTGAGTGGCTCTTTGACTACCAGTTATGCCAGAGCCAGGGCTGAAGGGCTGGGGACAACCTGTTATGGTGGATTGTTGCAAAGGCCGGAGCGGATGGTAATGATTATCGTCGGTATGTTCTTTGGCTGGTTTATTCTGGAAATGGTTTTGGTAGTGTTGGCAATTGCTACTATCGCTACAACTTTCCAACGGATTTATTCAGTTGCTAATAAACTGTCTGACGAAAATCTGGAGGCCTCTGACAGTGAGTAATCGAACTGGCTGTTTAATGACTTTTGAAGGTCCTGAAGGTAGCGGCAAATCCACGCTGATTAAATCCATTGCTTCAGTGCTTTTGGATATAGGTGCAGAGATAATTGAGGTACGCGAACCAGGTGGTACGCCTGTCGGTGAAAAAATTCGTGATGTATTGCTGGATAAAGAACTTCCGGAACTGTGTGCAAAAACTGAATTATTATTGATGGTTGCCAGCAGAGCTCAATTGGTGCAGGAAACTTTAAAGCCTGCACTTGCAGATGGGAAAATAATTCTGTGCGACAGGTATGCTGAATCTTCAGAAGCTTATCAGGGCGGTGGCAGAGAACTTGGAACTGCCAAAGTTCGCGAAATGAACAATTTTGCTATTGGTGATGTTATTCCCGATGTGACTTTTCTCTGTATGGTGCCACCAGAAATCGGCAGGC